>CAYRVM010000042.1:6374-9999 GCA_964427575.1 uncultured Oscillospiraceae bacterium
TGGAGAAATTCTAGCAATGGGAGTATACCCAAGTTTTGATCCTAATGACCCAAGAACACCAGTAGATAAAAGCCAAGCTGAATATGTAAAGAACCTTACAAATGATCAAAAGCAGGAGTACTGGAATGCTATGTGGAGAAATCCCCTAGTAAGTGATACTTATGAACCTGGATCAACCTTTAAATTGGTTACTACTGCAATAGCTCTCGAAGAAGGAGTAACCTCACTAGATGAAAACTTTTACTGCTCAGGATACTTAAAGGTTGCAGGAGAAATATTAAAATGTTGGAGGTCGTACGACCCTCATGAAGCAGAAACACTAACTGAAGCTGTAGAAAATTCTTGCAATCCAGTGTTTATGGAGATTGGTTTAAGAATAGGAAAAGAAAAATTTTATCAATATATTGATTCGTTCGGGATTAGCGAAAAGACTGGGATCGATTTTCCTGGCGAAACATCAGCAATTCTACAAGATCCAAAGTCAGTTGGGGATGTAGCGCTTGCCACAATTTCTTACGGACAAGGAATTTCAATGACCCCTATAGAGTTAATGATGGCTATCTCAGCAATAGGCAACGGCGGAGTATTAATGGAGCCACAGTTAGTTAAAGAATTAAGGGATGATAAGGGTAATGTTGTGCAAACCTTCGAACCTAAGATTGTTAGAAAGGTAATCTCCAAAGAAACTTCCGATGAGATGAAGGGAATAATGGAAGCGGTAGTTATTTCAGGAACCGGTGCAAACGCACAAATACCAGGCTATAGGATAGGCGGAAAAACTGGAACGGCAGATAAAGTTATCGATGGAGCTTATGCAGCCGGAAAGGTTTATTCTTCATTTATTGCACTTGCTCCTATTGAAGATCCAGAGCTTGCAGTTCTAATGATAGTTGATGAGCCAAAGGGAGAATTCTTTGGTAGCCAGACTGCTGCACCAGGGGTTAAGAGTGTATTAGAAGAAACTTTAAGATATTTAAAGGTTGAGCCTTCTTACACACCTGATGAAATTGCAAAGATTGAAGCAAACAGCGTAATCGTTCCTGATATATCAGGGCAAAATTTTAGTATTGGCAAAGCTAGCCTATCGGAAGTTGGGCTTAACTATAGTATTTGGCCAGAAGGAACATTACTAAATGGATCGGATTTTGTAGTAATTGATCAATATCCAAAAGCAGGAGAAAAACTACAAAAGGGTCAGAATGTTTATATTTATAAGCAGTAAAATAACGAGAGGAATAATTAAATGAAACCCATTACTATTAAAGAAATTATAAAAGCGATAAATGGAAAGTTGCTATCTGGTAATCCGCTTGATTTAATAACTGGAGTCAATATCGATTCTAGAAAAATTAGCTCAGGAGATTTATTTGTTCCGATAAAAGGAGAATTTCATGATGGGCATAGCTTTATTAAGGATGCAATAAAAGGCGGATGTAATGGGGTTTTAATTTCGGATTTGAGCTTCTTTGAAGAATTTAAGGGTTTGAATCTCGAGGTTGCATATATCTTAATACCTGAACCTGTTAAAGCTATCCAAGACTTATCAGCATATTATATTAAGCTTTTCTCACTAAAGAAAATAGCTGTTACAGGAAGCACAGGTAAGACAACAACTAAGGATATGCTGTACTCGATACTTTCCGTTGAATATAAAACAGTTAAAAATTATGGAAACTTTAATAATGAAATTGGCTTACCTCTTTCAATATTCAATGTAGAAAAAGACCATCAAATTGGTATATTTGAAATGGGGATGAGTAGCCTTGGAGAAATAGACTTGATGTCTGAAATTCTAAGACCAGACATTGGTATAATTACGAATATAGGTCTTTCGCATATCGAGCATCTAGGCTCCAAGGGCAACATTCTAAAGGCCAAGATGGAAATCGCTAATTACTTTGATCATAGTAGTGTGCTAATTGTAAATGGAGATGATGAACTTTTAAGAGGAATTGCTAGGGAAGAAAATGAAAATGTTTTTAAGACAATTACTGTTGGACTTACATCTGGCTGTGATGTTAAAATATCAGATGTGGATTCTTCAAAAGAAGACAGAGTTGGTTTTAATCTGACAATTAATGATAATACGAAATCATTTGAAGTTGCAACGCCAGGAGCACATAACGCTCATAATTGTGCATTGGCTCTAACTTGTTCTGCTTCCTTAGGAATGGATATTGATAAAGCTGAAAAAGCATTACGTAATTTTTCATCTGCTGACAAAAGACTTAAGATCATTCAAGGACAAGGAATTAAGATAATTGATGATACTTATAATGCAAGCCCAGATTCCATGAAGGCTGCAATTGATGTATTGGCTGGATTCAAGCAGCATAATAAGGTTGCGGTTTTGGGCGACATGCTAGAATTAGGGGATCACGAAAAGGATTTCCATAAAGAAGTAATCCTATATGCAAATAAGGCAGGAATTGATTCAATAATAATAGTTGGCAATAATTTTAGTAGTGCGTTTGAAGATATATCTAAAAGAGCTATCCACGAAAAAGTAATATGCCTAGAAAATAGTTCAAAACTCGAAGAATATTTAAAAATTAATATAAAAACTGGTGATGCAGTTCTGGTAAAAGGGTCTAGAGGCATGAGAATGGAAAGCATAGTAAATTATTTAAATGAAATAAGTTGGATTAGGTGATAAAAGTGGACTTGAATTTTCGTTTCGCATTGACTTTGTTGGTGTCTTTTGTATTAACTGTGATTTTCACAATGGTTTTAATTCCTTTATTAAAGAAAATTAAAGCTGGGCAGAGCATACGGGAAGATGGACCACAGTCTCACCATGTTAAGTCGGGTACGCCTACAATGGGTGGGATTGCAATTATAATTGCTTCATCAATAGCATTCATTATATTTGGGCCAATGAAAAGAGAAATGCTTATAATCCTTGTATCATATTTTGCTTTTGGAGCCTTGGGATTCACAGATGACTTTGTAAAGGTTGCATTAAAAAGGAATTTGGGGCTTAAGGCATATCAAAAGTTCACTATGCAAGTACTAATCGCTCTTTCTATCGGTCTTTATCAAATGGATGTTTCTCAATTCCACTCAAGTATTTATATACCTGTTTTGAATGAATTTGTAAATTTAGGGATTTTCTATCTTCCCTTTATTATATTTGTAATCGTTGCTATATCAAATAGTGTAAATCTTACGGATGGTCTAGATGGACTCGCTTCATCGGTAACTTTCGCCATCAGCTTATTCTTGGCAATTATAGGAATTAGCTTTGGGAATAGTAGCTCGGCAATATTTTGTAGTGCAGTTGCAGGCGCATGCTTGGGCTTCCTAATATTCAATAAAAACCCAGCAAAAGTATTTATGGGGGATACTGGGTCGCTAGCCTTGGGCGGCGCGATTGCTGTTGCCGCCATTCTAATGAACTTGGAGATGATAATACCGATTGCTGGTGGCATCTTTGTTGCGGAAGCTGCATCGGTTGTAATTCAAGTTGCGAGCTATCGTATTAGAGGTAAGAGAGTATTTAAGATGGCACCTTTGCACCACCATTTTGAACTATCTGGGTGGAAAGAAACAAAGGTTGTAAAAGTATTTTTTCTAATTACCGTTTTTCTATGTGTAATTAGATATTTCATATTAACATTATGGA
>CAYRVM010000043.1:0-9998 GCA_964427575.1 uncultured Oscillospiraceae bacterium
TCTTGGTCTGGGAGATCCTGTCAATGTATCCTGGGGAACAATGCTGCATTATGCCTTCGTATCCGGCGCAGCAGGTCGAGGTGCTTGGTGGTACTTGATTCCACCGGGAATCGGAATTTTATTTGTTGTGCTTGGATTTACTTTGGCCGGTCATACGTTGGACAAGATTTTGAATCCGAAATTGAGGGAGTATTAATGAATATACTGGATATAAAGGATTTAAGTATACACTTTAAAAGTCAGGCGGGAACTGTCCATGCTGTGGAAGGTGTCAACCTATGGCTTGAAAAAGGACATCTTTTAGGGATTGCCGGGGAATCTGGATGTGGAAAGTCTACAACGGCTTTATCTGTTCCAGGATTATTACCGAGCAATGCTTTGATACCAAAAGGTCAAATCATCTACAATGGCGAAGATTTATTGAAAAAAACAGAAAAAGAGATGCAAGAATATAGATGGAAGCAGATATCCGTAATATTCCAGGGGGCAATGAACGCTCTAAATCCCTTACAGACAATCGGAAAGCAAATTGTAGAACCTATTCTAACACACGAGAGCGGGACTTCTGCAAAAGACGCAGAAATACGAAGCAAGGAACTATTGGAACAGGTCGGAATTACAGCCAATAGGTTCAACAACTATCCCCACGAATTTTCCGGCGGTATGCGTCAGAGGGTCATGATTGCTATGGCGCTTGCATGTAGGCCTCAATTGGTAATTGCTGATGAGCCCGTTACGGCATTGGATGTTATGATTCAGGCTCAGATACTTGAACTGGTTCGTGACTTGAGCAAGGCATATTCCCTCTCAATGATAATGATTTCCCACGATTTGTCCGTTCTCTCTGAACTATGTGATGAGATTGCAATAATGTATGCAGGTCGCATCGTGGAATATGGAAGTTCAAATGAAGTATTCACAAACCCCAGACATCCATACACACATAGGCTAATGAATGCATTCCCAAATATTCATGGGGAAAAAGTTTTCATTAACGGTATCCCTGGTTATCCGCCAAGCTTGTTGGAAATTCCAGTTGGATGTCCATTCTATAATCGTTGTATTCAAAGAAAACCGTATTGTGCTGAGATGAATCCGGAGCTTATAAAATCTGGAGAGACTCATTATACTGCTTGCCACGAGAATATTTAAGTGAGGTTCATATGGAAAATATTAAGCCAATTGAAAATGTAATAGAGATCAGGGATGTCCACGTGAGCTTCAGTCTTAGAAAAAAAAGAGGCTCAAAAGATGACTCTGGAAAAGATTCCGCTGTACGCGCCGTTGACGGTGTTACTTTGGATATCCGCAGTGGCGAAATTCTAGCTGTTGTCGGAGAATCTGGCTGTGGAAAAACAACTTTGGGAAAAACTATTTTGAATATTATCAAGCCAACTTCTGGCACCGTTAAGTACAGAGGTCGTGATTTGGCCACAGTTTCAAAAAAAGAACTTCAGGGTTTAAGACAAAAGCTCCAACTTATTTTTCAAGACCCATATGAAGCTTTGGATCCAAGGCAGAGTGTATATAAAACTCTTTTGGAACCTTTGATGATACACAGGAAAGACTTGAAAGAGGAAGAGAAAAGAAAGCTGATTTATGAATATTTGGAGGCTGTTGGCCTTCACCCCGCTGCTTCTATCGCATTACGCTATCCCCATCACCTTTCAGGAGGCCAGCGTCAGCGTTTATCCATTGCTTCAACAATGATTCTTGAACCTGACTTTGTAGTTGCCGATGAGCCTGTCTCCATGCTTGACGTTTCAGTCAGGGCTGAGATATTGAAGCTCATGTTAGATCTGCAAGGTAACAAGGGCTTGACCTATTTGTTTATAACCCATGATTTGTCGCTTGCATGGATGATTGCCGATCGAATTGCAGTCTTCTATCTTGGCAAGATGATGGAAATTGGTCCAGCTAATCAATTGGTACACCATTGCGTACATCCATATTCGCAAGCGATTGTATCTGTTATTCCAACCATGGCAGGAAACAAAAGCGCCGAAAAGCGCTATATTTTGACAGGTGAAACTCCGTCACCTTCTCACATGCCTAGCGGATGCAGGTTCCATTCACGCTGCTGGCTCTATCTGGAAAAGGACAGCCCTTCCATTTGCAGGGACCTGGAACCTGAATTGGCTTATATCGGAGAAGACCATTACGCAGCTTGTCACTTTGACAAGGAAAGTAGGTAAAATATGTTTACCCAAAATGACCTTATAGATTTGGTATCAAAACTTGTTGAAATAGATTCTGCCAACACCTGGCTGTTGCCGGGAAGTGCTGGAGAAAAAAACGCGCAACTGTTCATGCAGAATTATTTAAAAGCTCTCGGTCTTGAGTCAATTTTCGAAGTGATCGATGATGAACATTCGAATCTGATTGCTGTAGTCAAGGGAACCGGTGGTGGAAAAGCTATAACCCTTTACGCTCACGCGGATACAGTTGGTTATGCATTGTGGGCTGACAGGGCGCTAAAGCCAAGTCTTGATGGAGATTGTCTTACTGGCCTTGGCTCTGCTGATGACAAAGGTCATTGCGCCGCCATTCTTATGGTTGTAAAAGAGATTATAGAAAGCGGGATTAAGCTTTCAGGTGACTTAAACGTCTGCTTTATTGCTGACGAAGAAGGAGCTTCCTGCGGAACTTTTGATTACGTAAATAAACACAAACCGTCTGCTGTACTTGTTCTGGAAGCCGCACCGCTTCAAAATATAAATGTGACCCATCAGGGTTTCGGCTGGCTTAAGATTAAAGTTAAGGGCCGTGCGGCACATGGATCCGCCCCTGACGTGGGCATTGATGCAATTGCACAAATGGCGGAGGTCATAGTTCGTATGCAAATGAATCAACGTGAGCTCTTTGCGAAAAATACACATCCACTAAATGGCGAAACAGTTTATCATACTGGCACAATCAGGGGCGGTACCGATTTCGCGACCTATCCAGACCAGTGCGAGCTTGGAATTGAAATCGGTACACAGCCTGGTGAAACCATGGCTGACCGGATCCATGAAATTGAATCCATTTTCACCGAAGTAAAAAATATGTATCCTAACTTTAGCGGAAGCGTTGAAGCAATTATAGAGAGAACTCCTTTTGAAACAAAAGGGACTGAAGACTTGTTCGGCATTCTGGCTGATGAGATTGAAAACAAAACTGGTATTAAAGCAATTGCAGTTGGTGATAATTCGTGGGGCGACGCCCAGATTTTCCAGGATGCTGGTTTTCCAACCCTTGGCGTAGGTGCGATGGGAGACAATCTTCATGCTCCAGAGGAATGGGTTTCAATTTCAGATTTAGAAAAGTTGGTACACATTGTAACAGCAGTAGTGAAGAGATATTGTGCATAGATTCTCCTAAATATTGAGGTGCAGGAATGATTTTCAGTAGACCGACACAACTTGAAATTAATTTAGAAAATATAGCTCACAATACTAGGCTGCTAAAGCAGCATATTGGTAAAACAGAGCTTATGGCTGTGGTCAAGGCAGAAGCCTATGGTCATGGCGCCTTCAAGGTTTCTGAGACTTCATTGTCAAATGGCGCCACTTGGCTGGGTGTTGCAACTATTGACGAGGCAATCACTCTAAGAGAAGAAGGCTTTTCAGTTCCGATATTCATGCTCGGCGGTATTTTAGCTTCTGAATCAGTTTTATGTAGCAGATATAAGATCGATGTAAGCACATATAGCAGCAATTTCATAAGGCAGATTGATGCTTACAGCGATAAATTCGAATCGCCTTTGCGTGTTCACATTAAAATCGATACTGGTATGCATCGTCTAGGGATTTATCCTGAAGAATTGCAAGAATTCCTTATGGAAATAATGACAAGAAAGAATATTGAGATTGTTGGGATTTGTACACATTTCCCCAATGCTTCCCATGATTTGGAGCTTTGTGCAAGGCAACTGTCCACTTTCGACCGTTGCGTTTTGGAGGCAGAAGCGGTAATAGGCAAAATTCCATACAAGCATGCGGCGAACAGCGCTGCAATATTCACAGTAGACCACTCCCATTACGACCTAGTACGAGCGGGCTTAGCTCTTTATGGATATCATGATGATGCCATTATTGGTAAAGCGGCAAAGACTAAATTCGCCTTGTCTTGGAAAACAAGAATTACATCCGTAAGACAAGTCAAAGCTTTAGAACCTGTCGGTTACGATGGTACATATATTCCAAAGCAGAATTCAACTATAGCTACAATTCCCGTTGGATATGCGGATGGCTACAAAAGAGCTTTTTCAAACAAGGGAATGGTTCTTGTACATGGCCGAAAAGTTCGAATTTCAGGAAGAGTATGCATGGATCAGACGATGATCGATGTTACTGGCATCGATAATATCATCGAGGGAGATGAAGTCATTCTCCTCGGTGAACAGGGTAATGAAGAAATAAACGTTTATGATATGTGCAATTGGGCAGAAACAATCCCAAACGACATTTTAACCTCGATTAAAAACAGGGGTGCCCAAATATACATCTAAATCTAAATCTTGTAAAAAGATAAATTAAATCGCCAAAATATTGGAGGCTGAGTAAATATGAATTCAGAGCGAACAAGTAGTAATGATACTTTCCTAGGAATTGATTTGGGGACTTCCAGTGTCAAAATTCTCTTGCTTGATGCAAGTGGAAATTCACTAGGGGAGTCTAAGAATGATTATCCAATGCTTGGAACTGAATCGGGATTATTTGAACAGTCTCCGAAGGATTGGATAAACGCTATCATTTCAGCAATGGAGCTTCTAAGAGAATCTGCACCTATAGATACCATTAAAAATATAAAGGCTATAGGTTTATCTGCCCAAATGCCAACTTTGGTAATTGTTCCCAAGCATGATGAAAAAGCATCGCCGATAGGCAATGCAATTCTTTGGTGCGATTCAAGAGCTGATGATTACGGCACTAAACTTTTATCAATATGGGGAGAAGAACGATACTACAACACCACAGGAATTATCCTTGATGGACGATATATTATTCCAATGTATCAGTGGGTTCGGGACCATAATCCCATTGGGTTAGAAAAGCCACATTATATTTTGTCAGCCAAAGATTATTTACATCTGTGGCTTTCCGGAGAGGCTATAACCGACCCCTCCACTGCCTCAGGATTTGGAATTTATTCATTAATCGCTAAAAACTGGGATAAGGCATTATGCCACGAAGCTGGAATAGATATTGAATCCCTGCCCCACATTTTCGAATCTAGCAAGGTATCAGGCTACTTGAAATCATCTGTTGCCAAAGCCTTAGGTCTTACACAGGATATCCCTTTGGTCGTCGGGGCTGCCGATTCTGTAGCTGGAGTATTAGGTATTGGCGCGATGGAACCAGGAACAGTCTGCCAAATCTGGGGATCAAGTACGGCAATCATCGGAGTTACGAACAAGCCTCTTTTCAGTCAGAAAAAAGAGTACTTTATAACACCTCTCTCTATGCCAGGAACTTACGGCATCGAAGCGGATATTCTTTCAACCGGTGCGACCGGTATCTGGATGACTGGGCTTTTATCGGAAGCGTATGAAAATATAAGCGGCCTAAAAGGCTTTAATATATCCTCACAAATAATTTCACAGATTGCTCAATCTGCTCCAGTAGGAAGCGATGGTATATTATTCTATCCATATTTGGCTGGTGGAGAGCAAGGTGTACTTTGGGATCCTCTTTTAAGCGGTAGCATCCTAGGTTTGTCAACAAGGCACAAACTTAGCCACATATTAAGAGCAATGCTGGAAGGAACTTGTTTTGAAGCAAAACGATGCATGGAAGCCTTTGTAAAAGGTGGCTTCGAATTAAAAAAAGTGCTTTGTACCGGGCCTACCACTAGAGATGGTTTCTTTATGCAGGTTTTATCAAACATTATAGGTATGGAATGCATTGCGGTCGCAGACGAAAATGGCTCTTCTTTAGGAGCGGCTTATCTGGCAGGATTGGGTATTTCAGCATGGTCTCTAAAAGATTTGCCTAATATGGTAATGGATGGCAGTAAAAGCTATTTACCTGATAAAAACGCACAGGAAATTTATCAAAGTTATTATGAAAAATATATCGCTACATCACATCATGCGAAAGTATGCGCTAAATTTTAATAGAAGGAGTTTTATTATGGATGGCAAGTTAAAACGAAACATTGAAGAGTATGAAAGACGTTTCCCAACGAGCAAAATATTATTTGCTGAAGCCAGAAAATATATACCAGCAGGTGTCAATAGCACTGCCCGAACCACCTGGTCCGGATGGGATCCCTTCCCTCTATATGTCGAAAAGGGAACAGGTTCTAGAATTGTAGATGTGGATGGAAATGAGTTCATAGATTATCTTCTTGGTCTAGGCCCTATGATTTTAGGTCATCGCCCTCCTCTCATCACGGAAGCTGTAACAAAGCATATCAATGAGATAGGAACCGTATTTGCCTTGGCCTCACGCCTTGATACTACAGTAGCAAGGAAAATGACCGAATGTGTTCCAAGCTTGGAAAGAGTCCGCCTAAACAATTCAGGTACGGAAGCTGTAACTTATGCTCTGAGACTAGCTAGAGCCTATACAGGACGCAAGAAAATAATACGATTTGAGGGAATGTATCACGGATTCAGTGATGGAATATATTGGAGCAAGCACCCTTCAGATGATGCAATTGATAAAGACGGAAACTGCATTCCTGAGGTTCAGGGACCTGGTTTGCCTGAGGGTATTTCTGAAAGTTTGATAATTTGTCAATGGAATGACAAGGATGCCTTGAGAAAAATAATCGAAGAAAGGTATGACGAAATCGCCGGAGTTATTACAGAAGCAATTATGTGCAATACTGGCTGTATTTTGCCTGAACCTGGATACTTGCAATTCATGCGCGAGATAACAGAAAAATATGGAATTGTATTGATAATGGATGAGGTAATAACCGGCTTTAGAGTTTCTCTTTCTGGAGCGCAAGGCTACTATGGAATCACTCCAGATATTAGCATATTTGCTAAGGGTATGGGTGGTGGATTTCCTGTTGCAGCATTGGGAGGGAAAGCTGAAATCATGGATCTAGTCGACAAAGGTGTGATTTCCGTTGCTGGCACTTACAGTGGGAATGGCATTGCCTTGTCCGCTACATCAGCCACTTTAGATTACCTCAGAACACCAGGAATTTATGACGAGTTATATAGAAAATCGCTTAAGTTGATGAATGGAATTTCAGATATTTGGTCAAGGTCAAAGATTTCCGCGCATGTGGTGGGTGTTGGACCGCTTTTCCAAGTCTGGTTTTCCGATCATCCTATCAAGAACTACCGTGATGCAAAAAAATATGCCGATGGCGATATATTTACAATCTGGTGGGAAGAAATGCTCTTCCGCGGAGTTTTATTTCATCCCCATTACTTTGAAAATCTATTTGTATCAATGGCTCACACGGACAAGGATATCGATGAGACACTGGCGATAGCAGAAGAAGCTGCTGCGGCAGTTGTTAAAAGATTAGGTAAATAAAGATGAAAATTATTAAGACGAGGGACTATTATGATATGAGCCGAAAGGCAGCCAATATCATATCTGCTCAAATCATACTATATCCAAATTCAGTTTTGGGTCTTGCTACTGGCTCGACTCCAATTGGAATTTATGACCAGCTAGTAAAATGGTATGACAAGGGGGATTTGGATTTTACCGATATCTCCACAGTAAACCTGGACGAGTATTGTAATTTGCCTTCGACTGATTCTCAAAGTTACATCAGCTTTATGAAAAAGAATTTATTTCAATATGTGAACATCAAGGCGGAGCATATTCATATACCTAATGGGAATGCCTCAGATGTTGAGAAAGAATGCAGTAGATACGACCGTTTGATTGAAAGTTTGGGTGGTATAGATCTTCAACTCCTTGGAATAGGTCATAATGGCCATATAGGTTTCAACGAACCAAATATCGCTTTTGAGAAGATGACACATTGTGTGGAACTTAACGACAGCACAAGGGAAGCTAACTCCAAATTTTTTGGATCTGTGGAATCGGTTCCAACGAGAGCAATCACTGTAGGAATCCGTCTGATTATGCAGGCTAGAAAAATATTGCTTGTTGTAAGTGGTTCGGATAAGAAGGATATCTTAAAAAAGGCTTTATTTGGTCCAGTAACACCGTCCGTACCGGCTTCCATCCTGCAGATGCACCCAAATTTAACTGTCGTCGTTTGCGACTAAAGTAGAAAGACCATGAATTATTAATTGTACTAAGTAAAAGGTCGCACTTAGAAATAAGCGCGGCCTTTTTAATAATTTCATTTTTTAATATATTTGTCGTTTTCAAAATATTAATTCTAATCTAAACATTAAATACCAGGATGCCTTATAAGCTCAAATCCTCTTGCAACAAAGTTTCAGTTACATTAGAGAAAGTTGCGAGTCTTTCGGCAATTCTGCCTGGGAAATTGGCTTCGATATAATCGACGTTGTCGAATTCTGTATGCCAGATTTCTCCGTTTAATCCAAGGGTCTCGTCAACCTGAGTATATCCATCCTTCGCTCCCAATGTCCAGTTTGTTGATTCAAAGTAGATATGTGGAATCCCAACTTCTTTAAATGCCACGTGGTCGCTCCAGTCTCCGGTTGTCCCTGCTGGGTATTCAGGATTATCTCCAGGCTGCGTAACGAGAGTTAGCCCCTTTTCAATTGCGATTTCAAGAACTCTGTCTCTGTATTTGCCTTTCGCATCAGCATCGCCATATACATGAGCGTTATCTCCAGCAACAAGACTGTCGAAATTTATCATCAGTAAAGTATTTGAGATATCGTCAGGTGTCATTTTGTTCACATGATATGATGACCCAAACAACCCAACCTCTTCAGCCCCAAAGAAAACAAATTTCAATGTCTGCGGAGTCTTTGTATCTTTAAGTACCTTAGCGGCTTCAAGTTCTACCGCTACCCCAGATCCATTGTCGTCAACGCCATCTCCCTCAGTAATCGAGTCATAATGTGCTCCGATTATTACGGTCTTGTCGCTGTCTCCGGTCTTTACCGCTACGATATTATTTGAGTTGTTTGAAATCCCTGCTTCATCTTCGTAGGTAAATGGTTCAACAGTTACTTCGTAACCCATATCCTCTAAGCTCGTCTTTATCCACTCGCCAGTTTCAACTTCAACATTTGTTCCTGCTGCTCTTCCGCCTATGGCAGATATCTCTGTAAGATAACCTTGCGCCAAACTGCCTGGAGTTACTACTGCCTGGTTTTCATCGGATGGTCCAATTGTAGTACCAAAGAATTCGCATCCACTAAGAACGAACATTGCAATCAATATAATTATTAAAACTTTATTTCTCAATATACTCTTTTTCATAATGGCTTCCTCCTCCGTTTCACTTTCCTTTTTATATTTCCTATTTATTGCCTTTTACTGTCTACTACTTACGACCTTTTGCTGTCATATGTTCAACTTCGATTTTAAATATTCTAGTCCTATCCCACATGTCTTTTATATATTGCATTCCAGAAGGCATGAAATCATTTGAATATTTTTCAAGTATAAGGACTAAGCCCTGAGTTTTTTCATCGTCAAAAATCTCAACCGCTTTGCCGAAAATTACAACACTCTTATATCTTGTTGCAAAATCCTCTGGCAATACTTCTGTCTTGCCTACAGTTGTGAAGGATACTTTATTGTTCTTTTCTATGTTTTCTAATTTGTGCCCCACAGTAGCGCAGTGGAAATAAATTTTATCATTTCCATATGCATAGCTCACTGGAACTCCATAAGGTTGGCTGTCTTCGCCGCAAGTTGACAATATGCCATACTCCGCATCCTTTAGAACTTCTAGCCCTTCTTCATTAGTCAATTCTCTGTCTTTTCTTCTCATTTCTTTGAACATAGTACCCTCCAATATTTAAATTTTTTATTATAATGCCCTACCCAACACTTTTTCAACGAAAACTTTTACAATTTTCGGATCAAATTGTTCTCCCGAACATTTTTCTATTTCTATAACAGCTTCATCCTCAGTTAATA
>CAYRVM010000044.1:0-272 GCA_964427575.1 uncultured Oscillospiraceae bacterium
CTTTTGCGTAAAAATGGTGGGAAGATTTACGGCAAGGCAACGCAGTGCGCGTAGAGTTTTGTCCTTTCTGTCCTTTTTGTCCTAAGGGTCTGGGTAAAAAACAGCCGAGTGCGCAGAGAGGATCCTCCGGGATTCGGCTATTATATATAGAAACTAATAATTTAACGATATATATATTTTAACGATTGCAAAACCACCCTCTCCGTGCCGGGAACAGGAAAAATGTATTCTTTACGGCAGCAAACCGCCGAAAGCTGTTGTGGGCAGGGCTT
>CAYRVM010000044.1:282-9783 GCA_964427575.1 uncultured Oscillospiraceae bacterium
CATCGTACTTCCTTTAGATTTAAAACAAAGCAAGATGATCAGGCTTTTTTAAGTATGAGAATCAAAGATATTGCAACGGTGCGAATCAGGTATGGTTATCGTAGAAAAACAGTGTTTTATGATTGTTCTTAAACAAAACTTAAGCATTTTTAATTTTGGCATAAAGAAACGCTTCCAGAAAGCTCTGAAAGCGTTTAATTGTAATGGTTGCGGAGGCAGGATTTGAACCTACGACCTTCGGGTTATGAGCCCGACGAGCTACCAGCTGCTCCACTCCGCGATATTAAGTTAGGAAAAGTATGGTGCCGAGGACCGGAATCGAACCGGTACGGGAAGTTAATCCCGCAGGATTTTAAGTCCTGTGCGTCTGCCAGTTCCGCCACCCCGGCAATTTTGGCTCCAAGGGTGGGGCTCGAACCCACAACCTATCGGTTAACAGCCGAGTGCTCCACCATTGAGCTACCTTGGAATACCAATGCCATGCTCTGCACGGCAAGGATTATTATAATACGCATGGCTACATTATGTCAATAGAAAATCATTGATTTTATGATGTTTTTTATGCTTGTGAATAACCTAATTCAAAAGCTTTAATGTTCATTTCTTGAAAGCTTTCCTTTACGGAATCTCTAATTACAGCCTTCCAATCAACTTCCGAAATTCCTAACGCCCTAATTAATGCTCCTAGCAACACAACATTCATCATTTTGCTATTTCCTAAGTCTTTGGCTATTTCTGCTGCTTTTACAACAGTTACTTTTGCTAGACTTTCAATTCCATCTATTATTCCTTCTGGGTATTTTTCTTTACCCATTAGAATAGGAACAGATGGGATTTCATAATCGTTAATTACCATTTTCCCGTCGCTCTTAAGGTAATCAATCCATCTTAGTGCTTCCATTTTTTCAAACGCAACAATCAAGTCTGCTTGACCTTTCCCAATAATTGGGGAATATACCTTTTCTCCATATCTTATCTGAGTGCTAACATTTCCGCCTCTTTGAGACATGCCATGCACCTCTGACATCTTAACATCATATCCAGCTTCTACTAAGCCCTTAGACAAGATTTTGCTGGCAAGAATTGTCCCTTGGCCACCTACTCCTACTAAAAGGATGTTCTTAACTTCTTTTTTATTATTAGAATCATTATTTAACATATTTTTCTCCTAATACTAATTTATTAATATTTAATGATGGAATCGAAAGGGCAAACCTGGTAGCAAACGCTACATCCAGTGCACATTGATTCATCAATTTCGATTATTGTTCCAGCCTTTATTGCAGGGCATCCGGTTCTAACACACGTTTTACACTTTTTACAGGTGTCTTGATTGATTTTGCATTTTTTAATGCTTAAGTCGTAATCTCTCTTATCCTCATCGCTAAATTTCTTAAGTATGCATGGCCATTTTGTGATAATAACTGATGGCTCATCCTTCGAAAGCGCTTCAGCCAAAGCTGTTTCTGTTTCTTTAAGATCTAAAGGATTTACTATATAAAGATTTTGTTTCTTTATTCCTACGGCAAGACATAATTGTTCAAGGTCAACCTGAAGCGCTGTTTCGCCCATTAGGGTATATCCAGTGCCTGGGTTTTCTTGATGCCCTGTCATTCCAGTTATCCTATTATCAAGAATAACTGTAACTTCGTTGCTCTTATTATAAACAACATTAATAAGGCCAGTAATACCTGAATGGAAGAATGTTGAATCTCCAATTACAGAAACTACTCTTGTATCTTCTCCAGCGTTTTTGAAAGCAACTGCTGCTCCGTGGCCCGCGCTTACGCTAGCCCCCATGCATATGCATGTGTCCATTGCGAGAAGTGGAGGTGCTGATCCGAGAGTGTAACAACCGATGTCACCGCTGATCATCACATTTTTTCGCTTGCTTAACACATGGAAAAAGCCTCTATGCGGGCAACCTGCGCACATAGTTGGTGGACGTACAACTGCTTTTAAATCCAAGCTTAATTCATCATTTGAAATACCCAAAATGGCGCTTCTAATAATATCAGGATTTAACTCATCAAGCTCAGGTATAAGACTTTTGCCTTCGCATTTTATCCCAGCAATCTTAATTTGATTTTCCATATATGGATCCAGTTCTTCAATTACTATTAGTCTTTTAACGTTCATTGAGAATTCTTTTATCTTAGCCATTGGCAAAGGATATGTCATTCCCAATTTTAGATATGATGCAGTATCTCCAAATACTTCTTTCGCATATTCGTAGGCAACCCCAGAGCTTACAATCCCGAGGTCCTTATTATTGTATTCAATCGAATTGATTGGAGTTGCATTTGAATACTCCTCCATTGCCTTGATTCTTTCAACAAGCATTTTTCTCATGACTTTCCCATTACCTGGGGTTGCCACATACTTAGAAATATTCTTGGCATATTTAACCATTTCTTTTTCTTTTCTGTCTTCTAGCTCTACTAAACCCTTGCTATGGCAGATTCTTGTAGTGACTCTAAGCATAACTGGGGTGTCAAATTTTTCACTAAGTTCAAATCCCAACTTCGTCATTTCTTTTGCTTCTTGACTATCAGAAGGTTCTAGCATTAGAACTCTTGCAAATGAAGCATAATTTCTATTGTCTTGTTCGTTTTGTGAGCTATGCATCCCGGGATCATCTGCCGATACTAGGACCAACCCGCCGTTAGTTCCTGTATATGCGAATGTGAAGAGTGCATCTGCCGCAACGTTAACTCCAACGTGCTTCATAGCAGAAAGGGATCTTGCTCCGGCAATAGCCGCACCTATAGCAGATTCCAAGGCAACTTTTTCGTTTGGGGCCCATTCGCAATAAACATCTTTTTTATATAGGACTACATTTTCTAGGATTTCAGTGCTTGGTGTTCCCGGATAGGCAGAGGCAAATCTTACCCCAGCTTCGTAAGCTCCTCTTGCAATTGCTTCATTTCCTGTCATTAGTTCTTTCATAAAATACCTCATATCCTATAAATTTATTTTATTTCAATTATCCTTGTTGTTTTGCTAGTAGCTCAGCCTTTTGTTTGAATTTTTGAGCCATTTCTTTATCTCCAAGTTCCTCATAGCAAATAGCCATTTCTGCTGTGGCCTGCGCTTGCGAAGGCTTGATTTCAATGACCCTTTTGAATAGGTTAAGAGCTTCTTTAGTCTTACCTGATCTGCTATATGCAACCCCTAAGAAAAAGAATAAATTCCACCAGTTTTGGTCATAGCCCGTTAGTGGCTCAAGATAATATATTCCGTCTTTCCATTTTCCAGCTAAAACGGCTGTGTATCCCTTTTCAAAGTTGACCAATCTCTTAATTTGCTCAAGTCTTTGTTTAATTTCTTTCTTATCTTTTCCGTTTTTGCTTAACCTAATAAATGTGTCCCATGTCAATTGAGTTTTAATATATAAATTCGCATTAATATATGCATAGCCTAGGAAGTAATATGCTTGAGCGAAGCCAGGGTGTCTTTCTACAGTATATTCAAAATACAAAGTAGCCTCAGCCTTAAAATCAGTAATGTATTCTGGGTCTTCACTTTTCTCGTATAAATGTCTGCATGCCCTAGCATAATTGTAAACAGCATCAAGAGAGTCTTGATCGATTACCAAAGCTGCACGTAGATGTATTGCTGCTCTCATAATCTTTTCTTCTTCTGCGCTATCTAAGCCTTCTTTAATAATAAAATTCAATATTTTAGGATTATAAATTCTCATATATTCAATATATTTATCGTTGTACTTAAAATTAATATCGCAACCAATTATATAAACCATTGCCTCAGCAAAAGTTTCAAACTTAAACTCTCCTTCATCAGAAAATTTTTCCAAGTCTACTTTTTTAACTGGAATAGGAACTCCTTGCATAAAACTAATCTTGCCAGCTTTCTTGATATACTCACTAGTAAATTCGATAAAGGCATATTCTTCTAAAATAGGTTTGAAATATTTGAAAACTTTATCTTGCATTATTTTCACCTGCTGTGAAATTAAATTTCCCAGCCCTTCCTTTCAAAATTCTTTATTGCTTCAGGATTTAAGCAAGTGCTCATATCCCATTTTAGTAAATCTTCTATTTTCTGTGCAATTCCAGCTTGTAATCGCTCTTTCCAATTCCCATATTTTAAAAATATTCGATACAAATCTTCCTTGCTATGTGATCGAGTTTGATATGCTTTGAGATAATAAAAATTCGCGAATTCTTCATAAAATTCAAATGGATCTACGAAGATAGTATTCGTACAATATTTCAATGTGTCTGCAAAGCCTCCCTTATTATAGTAGAGATCTAGAACATTTTCAATCATCTTCAATTTAACTATTTCCATAGGAGAGATAAATATATTTGATATTACCTCATAAGGTGGTTTTTCTCGGTAAATATACCTGTACTCTTCTGCTTCCGCCCTAATCTTTGTGCCTTTCAAGAGCTTCAAGAAACCTAGTTGTAGCTGATCTGGATTTAATGAGTAAACATGGTTGAATGATTCCTTAAATGTTGAGTAATCTTCAAATGGCAATCCCGCTATCAAGTCGAGATGAATATTCACAGTTCCCAATTCGGCAATTTGTCTAATATTTTCTTGGTAATTTGTAAATTCTGCATTTCTATTGCAGGCATTCAATGAAGTTTTATTTGTAGATTGTATTCCAATCTCCAATTGGAAGAGTTTAGCTCTTGCTTGACTGAGAGCGAAAATAATTTCATTGTCTATTAAATCTGGGCACATTTCAAAATGAAAGTTTGTTATACCGTTGTCATTTCTAACAATGTAATTAATAATTTCAATTGCTCTATCTTTGTTGAAGTTGAAGGTTCTATCAATAAATTTAACTTGAGGAACTCTCTTATAAAGAAAGTAATCAAGTTCAGACTTTAATCTTTCCAAAGGCATTTCTCTTATGCTTTTTTCGATAGAGGAAAGGCAAAACGAGCATTTAAACGGGCATCCTCTGACACTCTCATAGTAGACAATCTTGTCCTCTTCTACTTGCAACATCTCATATGGAAATGGTATATCGTTCCATGTTAGTGGTTCGTCCGATGGATTAACGTAAATCGCACCATCTTGCCTGTAGCTAAGGCCTTTTATTTTCTCAAGCTCAAGGTTCTCATTCCCATAGGATTCCATAAGTCTTTGGAAGGCTCTTTCTCCTTCTCCCGAAATTATAATATCGATATAGTCTTGCCTTGATAGCAACTCCGCAGTGTCATAGCTTACTTCAGGACCTCCCAATACTATTTTTATTCTCCAATTTGATTTTTTAATATTCTCCGCAAGCGTCAAAATCCTATCTATATTCCAAATATAACAAGAGAAGCAGACCATTTCATATCTGCCCCTCATGATTTCAGTATAAATATAATCATCAGGTTGGTTAATGGAAAATTCTTTGATATCAATAAAGCTTCTACAATCTTTTGCAACTGAATACAAATACTTTATTGCAAGATTAGAATGAATATATTTTGAGTTTAAGGTTGTCAATAATACTTTCATTAATACCCAAATCCCTTCAATTATAAAGCTCTAAATCTTTCATCTTTCAGCATGTCTGTATTTGCCATAGCTGATTTAATTTTATTTAATAATTTTTCTTTATCATCTGGAAGATCCCCAGCAAGTGACAAATAGTTAGAGGCATGATTACTTCTAAAAACGCACTTTTTATCCAGATTTATATTTGAAATTAATTCATAAGTTTCAGTTAAAACTTGTTCTGCTGTTAAGAGCTGAAATTTGCCCGACTTTATATCTTCATAAAGGGGTGTCCCTTTTTCTACCATTAAGGTAAGTAATCCAACGTACGATGGTTTCATCTGGCTAATAACCGAACCAGAAGCAATCGCGTGCTCCTTCCAGTTTTCTTTGCCACCAATTCCTGAGATAAAAGTAACCGAGGCTTTGATCCCAGCTTCCTCTAGCTTTCTTCCTGCCTCTATCATTTGTGCGCTAGTAACGCCTTTCTTAATTTCTTGTAAGATCAAATCGCTACCAGACTCAACTCCCATATATGCAATTCTAAGCCCAGCGTTTTTTAACTGTAATAGTTCTTCAGGAGTTTTCCTTAGAACATCTTGTGGCGATGCATAAATACCAATGCTCTTGCACTCTGGGAAATTCGTCGCTATATAATTTAAAAGCTTAAGTAAATAGTCATTCTTTAAAACCAAAGCATCGCCGTCAGCTAAGAAGATTTTTTCAACAAACTTATGCTGGGCTCTTGCTACAGTTAAATCTTCAAGCACCTCTTCTATCGGTCTAATCCTGAATTGCTTATCCTTAAACATCCCGCAAAATGTACATTCATTGTGAGCGCAACCAATAGTAACCTGCAATATTAAACTGTAAGCTTCACTTGGTGGTCTGTAAATATTCCCTTCGTATCTCATATTATCCTACATTCTTTCTGGGGCAGCTATTCCGAGCAACATTAAACCGTTGCATAGAGATATTTTGGCTGCATAAACTAGCAATAGCTTTGATTTCTTTTCTTCTTCATTTGCGACAAGGATATGCTCATCGTGATAAAAGCGGTTAAAGCTCTGGGCAATATCCACAAGATGTCTTGTCAATATTGATGGCTCATATCTGTTAGCTGCCTCGATTATAACCTCTGGGAAGCGATAAATTAACTTTACTAAGGTATAAGCGCTTTCCGATGTAATATAGTTAAAATCGATGTTTTCTATATCATTAAATTTTGCCACGAGTTTGGATAGGTCTTCCTTGGAATTCCTTAACACGCTTGCTGCTCTAGCATATGTATATTGAACGTAAGGCCCAGTTTCTCCCTCAAAGTTGAGAACTTTATCCCATGAGAAAACATAATCCTTAATTCTTCCATTGGAGAGTTCCTGAAATATTACTGCTCCTATCCCAACCTGCTTTGCTGTTATTTCTAAATTCTCTGTATTTACATCTTTTTCAATTATTATTTCTTTTGTTTGATCAATTGCTCTGTTTAAAACATCTTCTAAATAAACTACTCTTCCACTTCTGGTGGACATAGTCCCATCTTCCAAACTAACGAGTCCAAATGGTATATGTACACAGTCTTTTGACCAATCAAAACCCATAAGATCTATAACTTTCATGAGTTGTTGGAAATGAAGATTTTGTTGGGATGCAACAACATATATATTTCTATAAAAGTCGTATGTTTCCTTTCGGTAAACAGCTGCGGCTATGTCTCGAGTCAAGTATAATGTTGAACCATCTTTTTTCATAATGAGGGCTGGTGGAAGGTTGAATGTTTCTAGGTCAACAATCATTGCTCCTTCTGATTCAACTAGCAAGTCCCTATCCTTAATTATGTCAATTACTTTTCCCATCTTGTCAGAGTAGAAGCTTTCTCCGGCATATGAATCAAACTCGATTCCGAGTATGTCGTAAACCCTTTTAAATTCCATCAAACTTACATCTTTAAACCATTTCCAAAGCTCGGTTTCTTCTTCGCTGCCATTTTCAAGCAAGGTAAAAACATCCCTGGCCATGTCTTCCAATTCTGGATGAGTTTCGACTTCTTCGTGGAATTTTACATAGTATTCTAGTAGGCTTTTAATTGGAGTTCTTTCTACGTCTTCTTTTTTACCCCATTTTCTGTATGCCACTATCATTTTGCCAAACTGAGTTCCATAGTCACCAAGGTGGTTTATTCTTACAGTATCATATCCTAAGAAATCATAAAGCTTATAAATAGAGTTCCCTATAACGGTGCTCCTAATATGGCCAATATGAAAAGGTTTTGCAATATTTGGAGACGAAAACTCTACTATTACTTTCCTATTTGCGCCAATATCACTACTACCGAATTTTTCGTCCATTCTAACAACTTCTGAAAGTGAGGCTTTAATAAATGATTTTTTATCTATAAAGAAGTTTATATATGCGTTTACAATTTCGACCTGTGAAAAAAGATCAAGGCCACTAAGCTTTTCTCCAAGTTCAGTTGCTATTGCATTTGGGGATTTTCTCAAGGCTTTTGCTAGCTTAAAGCAAGGAAAAGCATAATCTCCCATTTTGCTGTCAACTGGCCTTTCTATCATGTCATTTATTTCATCGACACTCAAATCGGTAACTATATTCCCAATTAACAGTGCAACTTCTCTCTTAAAATCTTTCATCTATAAATCCTCCTCGGTTATTACTTTTATTTCTTTTTTTATAAAATATTCGCTTGTAAATCCATTTCCAGGTATCAATTTACCTGAGAACGTTCCATCATATATTTTTCCACAGCCACACGATGGACTTCTTGCTTTAAGAATGGCAAGCTCAATTTTCTGATTTAGCTTCGCTGCTTTCTCAATTGAAACCTCATATGATTTTAGAGCGCTTTTATTAAACAGCTCCGTCAAATCTTTCCCATCTTTTCCAATTGCCCTGCCATCAATAATTTCGGTGGGCTCTCTTGGAGCGATCAATCCAACTAATTCTTCAGGACATATAGCAATATAGTCTTTGCCTTCCAGAAATTCAATAACTTTCTCGTCATAGTTATTGCCCCCATTATATTTACAATTTACGCCCAACAGACAGGCACTTACTACATACATCTTCTTCTCCTATATCATTCTGCATAGAATTTTATTATTAGTATTTTTCACAGATTGTTCTGGGGATTTCTACGAAAACACGGAGCGATTCGTCTCCGCACATTAGTGCTTCGACGTAGTGATATCGCAACGGTTTTCTCCAAAATTCCCAGAACAATCAATATTATACTTTTATAACAAAATTCTAATATCTAAATCTACGCCTTCAAATACACGACTGTGACCCCGTCGCCGCCCTCGTTGTAATTGCCTTTTCGGAAACTATCTACATGCTTGTTCATTTTGAGCATGCTCTTTAAACCTTCTCGCAATATTCCTTCGCCTCTGCCATGTATTACTGTAACCTCTTTGAGCCCAGCAATGAAGGCATCGTCCAAATATTTATCGACTTCCATCTCAGCTTCATCCAGGTTCAGGCCGCGTACGCTAATGCTCGTTGAAACAGTAAAGGCTTTAGATTTGTATAGTTCTCCATATTTTCCTTTAGCGTCCGCTTTTCTCATCTCAGAGTTTGTCTTGGATATGTTGCTTAGTCTTGCGCTAACTCTGAGCAGACCAATTTGAACGATAATTTCATTCTTGTCATCAGGGAGTGAAATTATCTCACCTATTTGATCAAGGCTTAAAACTTTTACCTTGTCTCCAATCTTTAAATCATTGGCATCGACCGGATCTTCGTTGAAGACTTTCGCTAGCTTCTCTTTATGTTTTTCACCTTCGCCGCGTATCCTTCTTTTGAGTTCTTCGTTTGTCTTATTTCTTTGAGATATATCCATTTGCTTTTCAAGGTTTTTAAATTCCTTTTGCATCTCATCAGCAAAGCTCTTTGTTTCGCTTATTATATCTCTAGCTTCTTCCTTGGCCCTACTTAATATTTTGTCCTTTTGGGCTTCTAAACTTGCCTTGTGCTTTGCCATTTCATCCTTTAGCTTCTTTGTCTCTAGGTTGAATAATA
>CAYRVM010000045.1:0-9165 GCA_964427575.1 uncultured Oscillospiraceae bacterium
GCTACGATTTCCGTAGGAGTCATATTATACGTTGTACTCATTTGTTTCCTCCTTACAGCTTTTCAACAGTTATTTGATCATTAGTGTATACGCATATTGATGCTGCAATTCTTAATGATTCTCTAACTATTTCTTCTGCTGTCATGTCAGTATTATTGTATAAAGCTTTTGCAGCGGCATAGGCAAAGTTGCCTCCTGATCCGATAGCAATAAAATTTTCATCAGGTTCAATTACTTCGCCGTTTCCTGATATTAAAAGTAAGCTTTCCTTATCGGCGGCAATTAGCAATGCTTCCAAGTTCCTCATTGCGCGATCAGATCTCCAGTTTTGAGCAAGTGAAACGGCCGCTCTTTTTAGATTGCCAGAATGCTCCTCTAATTTTTTCTCAAATTTTTCTGTCAGTGTAAAAGCGTCTGCCACAGATCCAGCAAACCCTGATAAAACAGTATTTTTATAAATCTTTTTTACCTTTTTCGCTGTACTTTTCATAATTGATGTGTTGCCCATTGTAACCTGGCCATCACCACCAATGCATATATCATCCACACTTCTTCTTACTACTACAATTGTTGTTGCATGAAACATAATCATACCTCCCTATTCCTTATAGTCACATTCTTTGTTTGAACATGCTAAATCACTAGCTTTTGTTTTCTTTTCAACCAATAGCTCGCCGCATTTTGGGCACTTTCTATCTATTGGTCTATACCAATATATCTTGTTACAGTCTGGATATCCACTACATCCATAAAAAAGTTTACCCTTTTTACCTTTTCTAGCTATTATATCTTTACCACAATCTGTACAATTTACACCAATTTTGTTGACAATTGGTTTAGTATTCTTACAGTCAGGGTAACCTGAGCAAGCCAAGAACTCTCCAAACCTACCATGTTTTATTGCCATTTGCTTTCCGCACAGCTCGCATATTTCATCTGTTAATACATCGACTATTTCGATTTTTTCGATTTTTTCATCTGCAATCAGAAGTTCAGCCTCAAGAAGTTTATAAAAATCAGCGATTATTTCTTTCCAATCAAGATTCTTAATTTCGATGTCATCTAACTTATCTTCCATTTCTGAGGTAAAGCCAGCGTCAACAATTTCTTTGAAGTACTCTTCCATCATTTCTGTAACTAGAAAACCAAGGTCTGTTGGTATTAATACTTTTTTCTCTCTCGACACATATTTTCTTTCAATTAATGTTCCAATGATTGGAGCATATGTGCTTGGCCTTCCAATGTTTTTTTCTTCAAGATCCTTAACAAGCCCAGCTTCTGAGAATTGTGAAGGTGGCTTTGTGAAATTTTGCTCCTTCTGAATCTCAATTGCTGATAGTTTTTCACCTTCTTCTAGTAATGGCAACATCTTTTCAAAGTCTTCTTCGCTTCTGTTGTCATAAATTTTTAAATACCCATCAAATTTAAGTCTTGAACCACTTGCTTTAAATGTGTACTTGTTATTAATTATATCAACATTTACGCCATCGTAAACAGCATTGCTCATTCTGCTTGCAAGAAATCTATTAAATATTATCTTATATAAATTATATTGCTCTTTTGTTAATGAATCTTTGATGTTTTCTGGCTCAAAGGTTAAGTAACTTGGCCTGATAGCTTCATGCGCGTCTTGAACATCTTTTTTCTTGTTTGCAAAAGTTGTGTTTCCAAGATAATCTTTAGAATATTTTTCAGTAATAAATTCTTTTGCCGCGTTATTTGCTTCATCAGAAATTCTTACTGAGTCTGTTCTTATGTATGTTACTAACCCAACGGTGCCATGGCCCTTGATTTCAATTCCTTCATATAACTGTTGGGCAATCATCATTGTCTTCTTTGTATTATATCCAAGCTTATTTGATGCTTCCTGTTGAAGGCTACTCGTTGTGAAAGGTGGATATGGTCTTTTGATTCTTTCCTTGCTCACAACACCCGTCACAGTGAAGCTATCTTTATCAATTGCCGAAAATACTTTTTCTGCGTCAATTTGATTGTTAACCGTCAATTTCTTGCCATTGAATTCTGTCAACCTTGCTTGAAATTCCTTATTATCCTTGTTGAATATAGCGGTAATATTCCAATATTCCTTTGGAATGAAATTTCTAATTAAAATTTCTCTGTCACAAATTATCTTAAGAGCCGCAGATTGTACTCTACCAGCACTTAACCCTCTTTTAATTTTTCTCCATAGTAGCGGGCTTATTTTATAGCCTACAAGCCTATCTAGTACTCTTCTTGCTTGTTGCGCGTCAACTAGCTTTTTGTCTATCGCCCTTGGTGCTTTAACCGCCGCCAATATAGCATCTTTAGTAATCTCATTAAAAACTATCCTGCAGTTTGTTGTAGTGTCTATTCCTAGCAGGAATGCAATGTGCCATGATATAGCTTCTCCCTCTCTATCAGGGTCAGTTGCAAGTAGTATTCGTTTTGATACTTTTGCTTCTTTTCTCATAGCTTTTATGACATCCCCTTTTCCTTTGATCGGGATGTATTTTGGTTCAAAGTTATTTTCAATGTCTATTCCAAGTGTGCTTTTGGGAAGATCACGAATATGACCAACTGAAGCTACAACTTTATATTTGCTACCTAGGAATTTACCTATGGTTTTAGCCTTGGAAGGGGATTCAACTATGACTAGAGTTTTATCAGTCATTTTACACCTCTTTGTTTTATTCTACTTTCAAGAAATGATTATATTGGGTCATTTAGCTTTATGCAATAAATATTTTACCTAACGCACTTTCCAAAACTCCCTTAATTTCCAATATGCTGACTATTCCCTTGATTTGTGAAACGGTTTTTTTGCTTTTTTGTGATAACTCATCAACGCTAATTTCGCCGCTTTGCAAGACTAATTCATAGATCAATTTTTCATCTATTCCTAGGCATAAATTTTCATTGCTTATCTTTTCTTCAGTTGTTATTCCAAGTTCATGTATAATATCATCTATTTTTATCAAAGGGTTTGCGCCATCTTTTATAAGCTTATTTGTCCCCAAGCTAAATATACTATTAATATTCCCTGGGACGCTAAATACTTCTTTACCTTGCTCTAAGGCAAAATCCGCTGTAATTAGTGAGCCGCTATTTAATCCTGCTTCTGCGACTATGACGACTTTTGAAAGCGCGCTTATCAATCTATTTCGTCTTGGAAAATTGTTGGGGAATGGTTTTGTGCCAGGTGGGAATTCGCTTATTAATGCTCCCTTTTCTATTATTGCCTCAAAGGTCTTTCTATTTGATTGTGGATAACAAATATCCGGCCCACATCCTAATACGGCTGTTGTGTGGCCTAATCCTTCCAATGCACCTTGATGCGCCGCGCAGTCTATTCCTAAAGCCATACCGCTTACAACTTGAAAGTTGTATTCTGCTAACTTCTTTGCAATATTTTTCGCAACCCATAATCCATAATAGCTTGCCTTCCTCGCTCCAACTATTGCTACTGCATCAAGTTTTGAAAGCTTTCCAATTGTATATATAACCAAAGGAGCATCACTTAAGCAAAGTAGAGTTTCTGGATAATCTAAATCAAATCTACTGATAGGAATAATTCCATATTTTTTCATTTCCATTTCAATATTTTGCGAAATCGACATATCTTTACTCTTTGCTAAATCTATTGATTTTTCTGTTAAGCCATTAATTTGAACTGCTTCGAAAAAATCTTTATTATCAATTGATTTGAATATAGAATAGCTCGAACCATACGCATCAAGAAGTTTATTTTGTCCTTCAATGCCCAATCCCGGAATATTTGAAAGCCATAAATCATAGATAATATTATTTTCCATTTCTAACCTTTCTTCTCAAAAATCATTTCAATAAGCAACAATGGTTTATCTAAAATATTTTTTATCTATACTTCTATATGAAATTGCTTCAGCAACATGTCCAATGTCAATTTTCTCTTTTCGATCCAAATCTGCAATTGTTCTTGAAATTTTAATAATCTTGTTGTAACCCCTTGCGCTGAGATTAAGCTTAGTAAATGCTGATTCCATAAGATTTTTTGTTTTACTATCTAAAGTGCAGTATTTATTCATTAACCTTTGAGTCAATTGAGAATTATATGAGATAGTTTCTCTTTTATATCTTTCAATTTGAATCTCCATTGCATTCTCAACCTCCATCTTCATTTCTAGGGAAGTTTTATTGCTGCTGCAATTATTCATATCCTTAAATTCGATTGGCAATACATCAATATGCATATCTATTCTATCTAATAGAGGCCCTGAACATTTCGAAAGGTAATTCTTGATTTGAAATTCTTTGCATATACATTTTATTTTGTTGCTCCCATAATACCCGCATGGGCAAGGATTCATGCTTGCTACAAACATAAACTTCGATGGAAAGGTAACAGTTCTGTTGGCTCTGGATATTAGAATTTTTTCATCTTCCATCGGTTGCCTCAATAACTCCAATGTCATTCTGCTGAATTCTGGCAACTCATCAAAATATAGTACACCATTGTGCGCTAATGTAACTTCGCCTGGTTTAGGGTTAATTCCACCGCCAAAAAGGCCAACCTTAGTTATCGTATGATGCGGCGATCTAAACTGCCTTTCATTGACAATAGGCATATCTTTAGACAATTCTCCAGCTATGCTATATATTTTCGTCACCTCCAATATTTCATCAAAGCTCAAGCTTGGCAAAATGCTTGGGATTCTTTTAGCAATCATGCTTTTTCCTGAACCTGGTGGCCCAATCATTAAAATATTGTGCGATGCTGCCGCTGCTATCTGAATTGCCCTCTTTACAGACTCTTGTCCATAAACGTCTGAAAAATCTTCATTAGAACTTCGACTATAGATTTTATTCTGACTTTTACATTCATGATTAATTTCTGCTTTTTTATTTAAGAAATCCAAAACATGATTAAGTGATTTTACTGGTATCAGATTGATATCCTCAACTATCTCTAATTCTTCTATATTATCAACTGGAGCAATTAAATTCTTTATTCCATTGCTCCTAAGACCAATAGCAATTGGTAAAGCTCCTTTGACTTTATTAACCTTGCCATCCAATGAAAGTTCACCAAGAAAAGCATAATTCTCTATTATGTGGCTGTTTTTCAAGTTTATATATCCTAGTGAAGCCGCAATGCCGATTGCAATTGGAAGGTCAAAATGAGTTCCTTCTTTCTTAGTATTAGCTGGCGAGAGGTTAACTGTTATTCTTTTCGCTGGAAATTTTAGACCTGAATTAACTAATGCTGATCTTATTCTTTCTTTTGATTCTCTAACTGATGTATCTGGAAGGCCAACTACTTGAAAGCATGGAAGACCCTGCGCAAGGTCAACTTCAACTGTCACAATCTCTGACTCAATTCCAAATAATGAACCACTGATAACTTTATAGAACATATTCCACTCCAAAACAAAAAAGTTAAAAGCATATAATGCTTTTAACTTTAAATTAACTAATATTCTTGGTATGGCAAATTGACGAAGTGCCATTTCCTACTACTATCTCAATTACATCAATTCTTAAATCCATATTGAAAATTTCATTAATTAAAATATAATAACGAGCTGAATTAATTATATGTAATAGTTTTACTCTTGTTATTGATTCTTTTGGCATACCAAATGTTAATGATTTTCTTGTCTTTACTTCAATGAAGCACATTGATTTTTCTTCTTTATCAAAGGCTATTATGTCAATTTCGCCGAGTTTACAACGGAAATTCCTATGGATAATATTGTATCCATTTTTAATTAAGTAATTAGCTGCCTTTACTTCTCCCCATTCACCCAATTTCAAATCATACCTCCACGAAACAATTTATTTACATATATTACCATTTCGTATATATAATGTCAATTGTTCCTATGGAGAATTATTCGTCTACTTATATTAACTTTCCATTATCTCTAAATATTCAAAATTGTTCTTTCTTACATATTTCATAGTTGCGCTATCACCGTGCCCAGGGTAGATTGTAATGTCATTCCCCCACTTTGATATAATATTCTTCACAGAAAACTCCATCTCCTTTTGTGATCCATCGGCTAAGTCTGTCCTCCCCAAGTCCACATTAAAAACAGTATCGCCTGTAAATATTACCTTGCTTTCCTTCGAATAAATACAGATGCTACCTTTAGTATGGCCTTTTGTATTTATAATTTCCAATTCTTCATTATCTAAATACAGCTTGTCACCGTCCTCTAAAATTACATCGACATGTTTCTTATACATATCCAAATCTGCTCTGTGCAAATATAGTTTACAACCTGTAGCCATTTTGATTTTATCAACTCCACCAACATGATCATAATGATGATGAGTAAGGATTATTCCCTTAATATTTAAATTTAATAAACTAGCTTCTTTTAAGAAGCTTTCTCCTTTATAACCTGGATCGATTATAAATGCTTCTCCACCTTCATTTTTATAAATTATATATCCATTGCTTTCTATGTTTCCCCCAACAATTCTCTTTATCTTCATTTCTTACCTCTTCCTAATAATTATTCTTTACCATTTAATAACTATTTTATATTATCATATGTAATGTAATAATAACTAAATATATTATATTCGAATTTAACTTGCTAACATTTTTAAAGATGATAGAATTATTCTGAATTATAAAGACTGGAGTGAGTTTATGAAAGTTGCGATTATTGGTGCAGGTAAATTAGGTGTAAGAATAACTGAAGCCCTACTCGGAGGTGACAATTCCGTTACCCTCGTCGATAAGAATAATGAGTTGCTTCAGAAGATCGGGTCCCAAATGGATCTATTAACTATTACAGCAAATGCAAAACAAATTGACGTCTTAAAGAAAATGGATATTAAGAGCTATGATTATCTTGTTTCAGTTACAGATACTGACGAAAAAAATATAGTAATTGCGTCCTTTGCTAAAAAGCTTGGATGCCCTAAGGTTATTGCTAGAATAAGAGATCCCGAGCATGTTAACCAAATTGATTTTATTAAAGAAACTATGGAAATCGATAGTATTGTAAATCCAGAAATGGCTATTGCTAATGAGATATTCAAATATCTTTTTGAGCAGTACACCCTTTCTAATGGATTTTTTTCCAGTGGAAAGGTATCCGTAATTGAGTTTAATGCGGAAAGCCTTCCAATTATAATAAATAAATCGATTAAAGAAGTCTTAAAGATGCTTGATAATATGATTATTATTGGCATATCTAGAAAAGGTAAAGTTATTATTCCCCACAAAGAAACAATTATTGCGTTTGATGATTCTCTTTACGTTGCAGGGCAACAGGAGCCAATTCAGAAGCTTAATAATGTTGTCCATGCACAAGAAGAATTTGTTAAATTAAAGAAAGTTATGATTGTGGGTGGTGGAAAAACTGGTCTTTATTTAGCTCAAAAGCTTTCAAAAGGCAATGTATCTGTAAAAATTATAGAAATTGATAAGGCACGTTGCCAGTATCTATCTGAGCATCTTGACAATGTTCTGATTTTACATGGGGATGCCACTGATATGAATCTTCTTGAAGAGGAGGATTTGGATGAAATGGATGCCTTCATAACCGTGACTGGTTATGATGAAGATAATTTGCTCTTGGCCTTAATGGCAAAGCAGCATAAGGTTTTTGATGTAATAGCTAAGGTTAGTCGTAAGAGCTATGCTGATTTAATAGAAAAGTTGGGAATTGATATGGCTTTAAATCCACTTGATATTTGCGCAAGTAATATACTTAGATTTATACAAGGTTCAAAGAGAGTTATTTCATCTCAAGTTATTCAGGGACAAGCAGAAATCATGGAAATATTGGCGAGTGAGAGAATGGGGCTAGTAGGCGTTCAGATTTCAAAATTACCTTTACCTGAAGGTGTTATTATAGTGGCTATTCACAGGGGAGAAGAGGTAATTATCCCAAATGGCAATACCATAATAAATGTTGATGATAAAGTTATCATTTTTTGCTTGCTCTCAGACGTTCCACATTTGGAAAAACTTTTTAAAACTAGCCACGTATCATTCTTTTCAAATTAATTATAAAAATTTATCGCTTGAATAGGAGCTTTGTATGATACTCAATTATAGGATGATTTCGAGAATACTTGGTTGGATAATGATTATTCTTGCATTATGTATGATACCCTCCCTTCTAATATCTGTTTTTCAGCATGAAACAAAAGCGATTTTGGGATTCATTTACACAATAATCCCGATGGTTGTTATTGGGCTTTTTGCAACTCGAGTAAAAGAAAAAACCAGTTTAATCAAGGTAAGAGACGGATATGCAATTGTATCGTTTAGTTGGATAATTGCTTCAGTATTTGGGGCTCTTCCTTTTGTCATCTCAGGAGCAATTCCAAGTTTCATTGATGCATTATTTGAAACGGTTTCTGGTTTCACAACTACTGGAGCTTCAATATTGCCAGATATCGAAATAATACCATTGGGACTTTTATTTTGGAGATCATTCACTCACTGGCTCGGCGGAATGGGTATTTTGGTTTTCGCGGTTGCCTTACTCCCAGCTTTAGGTATTGGTGGGCAGCAAATAGCTAATGCCGAAACTCCAGGCCCAGTATTGGATAAGATTACTCCAAAAATGTCAGATATGGCTAAGATATTATATTTCATATATATTTTCATTACTGCATTAGAAGTTGCTCTGCTCTGTCTTTCTGGTATGAGTCTTTTCGATTCCTTGATTAATGCATTTGGAACTATGGGTACCGGGGGCTTTTCAAACTATAATGCAAGTATAGCTCACTACGATAGCGTTGTTATTAATCTTATAATTGGAACCTTTATGGTTATAGCAGGAGCAAATTTCAACTTATACTATGATCTATTAAAAGGTAGATGGAAGTCAGTGATTAAAGATAATGAGCTCAGATTATATCTTGGTATTTTGCTTTTCGCTGTTGTTTTTATAGCATTGAATCTGAGATTAACAAATACATATGATTCAACCTTTCAAGCTTTTGTACATTCGTTTTTCCAAAGCTCATCAATCATGACGACAACTGGCTTTGCTTCAACTAATTTTGATCTTTGGCCTACCTTTAGTAAAATGGTTCTTTTCTTCCTAATGTTTGTTGGAGGTTGCTCGGCATCAACTGCAGGCTCAATTAAGGTAGTTAGAATTTTAGTTGTATTAAAGCTAATTAAAAGAGAGCTGTTTCAAAAGCTACACCCAAGGGCTATGGTAGCGA
>CAYRVM010000045.1:9175-9750 GCA_964427575.1 uncultured Oscillospiraceae bacterium
AGCCCTACGCAAGTATTGGATATAGCAACGGGCGCGATTAAAATTAACAACTCTCCTATTGCACCAGATAAAATATCTAGTATATTAAGTTTTGTAGCATTATATTTTCTGTTATTTTTTGGTGGAACATTGCTGCTTTCGATTGAGGACTTTGGTCTCGTGACTTCAGCAAGTGCTGTAGCTGCAACGTTAGGGAATGTTGGCCCTGGCTTTGAAGCCGTTGGCCCTATCATGAATTATAGTCTATTTTCGCCATTTTCTACTTCAGTAATGACCTTCTTGATGCTATGTGGACGTCTTGAACTTTTTACAGTTATTTTGATGCTTTCTCCTGGATTTTGGAGATCAAAGTAAAATCAATTTCTCTTGAGCTAACATTAGCATTAAGAACTTTTATTATTACGTTGTCACCTATACGATATATTTTTTTGGTTCTTTCACCAACGAATCTATACTTTTCTCCTTCGAAAACATAGTAGTCATCTGTTAAACTATCAATTCTAACCATACCTTCGATTGTATTAGGTAGTTCCACAAAAAATCCAGACTGTATTATCCCACTAATTATTCCAGAG
>CAYRVM010000046.1:0-9728 GCA_964427575.1 uncultured Oscillospiraceae bacterium
TCAAGAATTTGAGTTACCATAAATGTATCCAAACCTGTGTTAGCATGCATACCATGGTTTTCAGTACAACCAATCGGTACAAATACTATATCGTTTTTCCTTCTCTTTTCTATTTGCACTCCTCTAGGTGTGTTTTGAATATATGTACCAGCTATTCCAAGGTCTGAGGGAGAAGGTATTCCATATTCCTCTAAAATTTGATCAATCTCTTCGTCGGTTGCATCCCATAACTGTTTTTTTAATTTGCCGACTCCTGTGTCTGCCTCAAAGATAACCGCTGGATTTTCTGTTAATAGCCACTCTTTTTCTTTAAACATAATCATTACCTCCAAAGTGTTAATTATTATAAGCATTAATTACTAAAAATATAGAAAATTAATGTGTTTCAGCCAATTAAGTTAGAAAAATAAAGTTAATCGGAAAAACGTTTTTCTCGTTCAAATTATATAAGCACTTTTCAAGATTGTCAATACATTAAGACGAAAATAAGAAAAATCTATAAAAACATTTTTATGTTAAATATATATCATTTCAAATGGTAGTTAACTGTGGACTTTTTAGCCTATATTATATTGACAAAGGAATTTTACAATGGTAATATCATCTTAACAATTGTCAACGTAAACGTTTGGTTTTAATCAAAATATGGAAAATTAATAGCTTAGGCTTTTAATATATGAATAATTATTAAAATCAAGGAAAGAATTAAGGAGGAGAAAAATGAAAAAAATACTTGTATTAATACTCGTGCTAGTTTTGGCTCTTGGAAGTTTCACAGCATGTGCTCCAAAGGAAGAACCAGTAGCAGCTGTCAAAATCGGATTTGCTCAATGTAATCTGAATGACACATTCCAAACATATGTAACTGATGCAGCAACTGCAAAAGCTACTGAACTTGGATATACTATTGACGTTCAGGACGCTCAAGAAGATGTAGTTAAACAACAGGACCAAGTTAAAGCTATGATCGAACAGGGGTACAACGCTATAATCGTAGTACCAGTTGATACTAGCGCAATGGGACCTATCACAGATGCAGTAGTTGCAGCTGGAATCCCACTTGTTTATGTTAACAGAAACCCTTTTGGAACTGAAGAACCTCCTGCTGGCGTATATTACGTTGGATCACAAGAAATCGTTGCTGGTCAATTCCAGGCTGATTATCTTGTACAATTACTCGGAACAGACAAACCTGTTGGCGTTGGTATACTTATGGGTATCCTAAGCAATGAAGGCGCTGTTAAGAGAACTGAAGGAAATAAAACTGTACTTGCTGCTAACGCAAACTATACAATTCTTGCTGAAGAAGCAGGAGACTGGCAGTCAGACAAAGCTTTAGCTATAACTGAAAACTGGCTTACTGCTTATGGCACAGGCCTAAACGCAATCTTAGCTAATAATGATGGAATGGCTCAAGGAGCTATCCAAGCACTTGAAGCTGCTGGTAGAACTGATGTTTTAGTTATGGGCGTAGATGCTATTCCAGATGCTATCAAGCTTGTTGCTGATGGCAAAATGGCTGCAACTGTACTTCAAGATGCTAAGGGTCAAGGAGCAGGCGGTGTTGATGTAGTAACTCAGATACTTGCTGGAACAGCTCCAGCTCCTGTAACTTGGATTGACTTTGTTCTAGTTACACCAGAAAACGTAGCTGACTTTCAGTAAAACATAATTTTTAACTAAAATGTGGGAAAAGGGCTAGCCCTTTTCCCACAAATTATATACGGATAGGGGCGATGGCAATGCCAGAGGAAAACAATATCCTGGAAATGAGAGATCTCGTTAAGACGTTTCCTGGAGTACAGGCGCTTAGAGGGGTCGATTTTAATTTAAAGTATGGAGAGATTCATGCGTTGGTTGGAGAAAATGGAGCAGGTAAGTCTACCTTGATGAAATGCTTAATCGGAATGCACCCACCTACTTCAGGTCAAATATATTTTGATGGAAAAATAATAGAAAATTATAATACTTCAGATGCATTAAAAATGGGAATATCAATGATCCACCAGGAGCTTAGTCCTGTACAGCGCAGATCAATAATGGAAAATATCTGGCTGGGAAGAGAACCCAAAAACAAACTTGGATTAGTTGATCATAAGAAAATGTATAGTATGACAAAAGAAGTTTTGGATACCATCGAGCTTGATGTTAATCCTAAGACTTTAATGATAGAACTATCGACGGCAAAGACCCAAATGATAGAAATTGCTAAGGCTATTTCTTACAATGCCAAAGTGGTTATTATGGATGAACCAACATCTGCTTTGACGAAGAAAGAAATAGTTCAGCTTTTTGGTATAATGAGAAAACTCAAGGAAAACGGTAAGTCCTTGATTTATATATCTCATAAACTTGACGAGATATTTGAGATAAGCGATCGTGTTACAGTATATAGAGATGGCAAATTAATAGGAACTGATGATACTAGCAATATGACAATACCAAGATTAATCAATATGATGGTAGGTAGAGACGTAAGTGAGATGTTTCCTAAAGTTGAATGTCCTATTGGAGAAGTTAAGTTAGAGATCAAAAATTTAGCCGATTCAAAGCATTTCAGTGATGTCTCATTCACCGTTAGAAAAGGTGAGATATTCGGTATTGCAGGACTTGTAGGAGCTGGCAGAACCGAAGTAATAGAGACTATATTTGGTATCAGGAAAAAAATGCAAGGGCAGATAATAATAGATGGCAAAGAAGTAGATATAAAATCGCCAATAGATGCTAAAAATAACAAAATGGCACTTTTAACTGAAGACCGAAGACTAGACGGAATATTCCCTACTTTGACGGTTTTTCAGAATGCTATTATGGCTAATCTACATATGTATATAAGAAAAACAGGATTAATTGACCATAATAAAGCAATAAACGATGTAAATAAATATGTTGAAACAATTAAAATCAAAACCCCAAGCATATACCAGAGGATTGAGAACCTGAGCGGTGGAAACCAACAAAAGGTACTGGTTGCTAGGTGGCTCTTAACTGAACCAGAAATACTAATACTTGATGAACCAACTAGGGGAATAGATGTAGGAGCTAAGGCTGAAATCCATAGGTTAATTACAGCATTGGCAGGACAGGGTAAAAGCATAATAATGGTTTCATCTGAACTTCCAGAGGTTATGGGTATGAGTGATAGAATTCTAATTATGCACGAGGGCAAGGTGTCTGGCATTATTGATAACAGAAAAGATCTAACTCAAGAAGAAGTCATGATTATGGCTACAGGGCATATAGCAAGTTAAAAACCCAATAATTAAAAGGAGTGATTATTAGATGAGCGCCGATTCAAGTAAATTAAACAACGATGCTGAAAAAGCAGAACAGATTAAAGAACAAAAAAATAGTAGATTTAATTTAGCTATAATCTTCAAAAAATATGGTATTGTATTTGCTCTATTATTACTAATAGTAGGAATTTCAATAGCAGAACCTAAATTTTTAGCTCCTACCAATATCTTCAATGTTTTAACACAATGTTCTATTTATGGGATTATGGCTCTTGGTATGACTTTGATTATTATATCTAAGGGGATTGATTTGTCAGTTGGATCAATATTGGCTTTTGCAGGAATTGTCGCTGCAACCTTAGGCCAAGTATCAACAGCGACTACAAAGTATTTCCCAAGTCTTGTAGATTTACCGATTATTGTTCCAATTTTAGCAGCACTTGCAATTGGGATTTTACTAGGTTGCATAAACGGAGGACTTATAGCATATACGGGGATTCCTGCTTTCATAGCTACACTAGGTATGATGACTATGGCTAGAGGGTTTACTCTTATGTATACAGGAGGAAAACCAGTAAGCCAACTAACACCGGATTTTATGCTTATTGGCAGTAAAATTGGTCCAGTACCCGTGCCAGTACTGATATATATAGCAATGATAGCTTTAACGTGGGTACTACTCAATTACACAAGTTTTGGTAAGAATATATACGCCATTGGTGGCAATATAAAGGCTGCAGAAATTTCAGGGGTTAATGTTAAAAAGAATCTTATGTTGCTTTATATGTATGCAGGACTTATGTGCGGTGTTGCTGCATTGGTATTCGCAGGAAGAGTTGGAAGCGTTCAAACTGGAGCGGCAAGTGGATATGAATTAACCGCAATCGCAGCATCCGTTATCGGCGGAACAAGCTTTGATGGTGGTATTGGAACCGTTGGTGGTGCAGTAATAGGAGCACTTGTACTTGGAGTACTTAGAAATGGTCTAACTCTATTAGGAGTGCAAGCATATTGGCAACAAATACTTGAAGGATTTATTATTATAGTTGCAGTAATTATTGATATGAGAAAAAACGCGAAGAAAAAATAGGAAATAAGTTAATCTTATTGCCTTTGAGAGGTTGAAGAAAATGGATAAATTATTAGAAATGACTCAAAAATTCCCTACTCAATACTGGAATGATTCATGTTCAATCCAAGAACTGAATTACGCAATTGAAAGAGGGGCTACAGGAGCAACATCAAATCCAGTAATAGTTAAGGTAGTTTTAGACAAGGAACTTGAGGGATATAGAGAATATATCACTAAACTTGTAAAAGACAACCCTACATCATCTGAAGATGAAATTGCATGGATAGCTATTGAAAAAATGGCAGTGGATGGAGCTAAGCTGCTTGAACCACAGTTTGACACAGATAAAGGTACTGGAAGAATTTCGATACAAACAAATACCAAATATTACAACAATAAAGAAAAATTAGTTGAGCAAGCACTTTACTTTTCGACCTTAGCACCAAATTTTCACATTAAAATGCCGGCTACTTCAGCAGGAATTTTAGCATTTGAAGAAGCAACTTATAGAGGAGTTAGCATAAATGCGACGGTATCCTTCTGTACAAGCCAAGCTTTGGCAGTTGCCGAAGCTGTTGAAAGAGGACTCGCTAGGAGAACAAAGGAAGGCTTAGACAATTCTAAGATTAATCCAGTTTGCACAATCATGGTTGGAAGAATAGATGACTGGTTAAAGTATGTTGTTGAGAAAAAGAATTTAGCAATTGATCCTTGTGCACTTAATTATGCAGGGATTGCATGTGTAAAAAAGGCATATAAGATTTTTAAAGAAAAAGGTTATAAGACTAAGATGCTTGCTGCGGCTTACAGAAACCACTTACAATGGTCTGAATTCATCGGTGGCGATATGATTATGACAATACCATACAAATATCAAATGATGTTTAATAACTCAGATGTAGAGGTTAAATCTCGCATTGACGATGAAGTAGATCCTTATTATATTTCGGAATTACGTAAATTACCGGATTTCGTAAAAGGTTATGATGGAATGAGTGTTGAAGAGTTTGACACTTATGGACCTGTAAATAAAACGCTAGAACAATTTACTGAAGGATATGACGACCTAGTCAAAATTATTAGAAAGTTCATGATAAAATACTAATTTTGATATTTGATTTTCATGGTAAAGTTGAAAGAGGAATTAAATGCTAATTGTCTTAAATCAGATAAATGAAGGATATAACGAAATAACTAACGTACTTACAAGCCACCAGAATATGTTGATGGATATTGGAATACAAAAGCTAAGCAAAGGATCAGTATTAGATTTGCTTGACGAAGAAAAAGAAACAGCTATCCTGCTTTTGGTTGGTAAAGTAGAATTTTCTTGGGAAAATCAAAAAGTTGTTGGCAATAGAAACTCGGTATTTGATGAAAGTCCTGAAGCATTACACGTATCACGAGGGATTAAAGTTAAAATTAAAGCCTTGGAAGACACTGAACTAATAATCCAAAAGACAATAAATGAAAAAAAATTCGAAGCAAAATATTATAGCAAGAATGATTGTAGCAACGATGTCTTTGGGGAAAATGTTTGGAATGATACCGCTCGCAGAACAGTAAGAACTGTCTTCGATTACAAAAATGCACCATATTCGAATATGGTTATGGGAGAAGTAATAAATTTCCCAGGAAAGTGGTCAAGCTATATACCCCATGGTCACGACCAGCCGGAAGTATACTTTTATAAGTTTGATAAAGAAAGTGGATTTGGGGCAGCATTTGTTGGGGAAGAAGTATTCAAAATAAAAAACAACAGTGCCCTTTGCATAAAAGGTGGGCCAACGCATCCACAGGTTTCAGCTCCAGGATACCCAATGTATTATTGTTGGATGATAAGACATCTTCCAGATAATCCTTGGACAACAAGAGTTGATGACCAACGTTACACGTGGTTGCTTGATAAAGAAGTTAAGATATGGCCAAATAGATAATATTTCAGATTCAATCTTCTCCGGAAAATCCCGCTTCAATGCGGGATTTTCTTTGGTAAATAAGACTTTATTAAATACCTATTTAGTAGTAAAATTAATTGTTGCAAATACACTTGATTGAAGGCGAAATTAAATGGATAGTATTGAGAAAAAAGTAGTAAATAAAATGAAGAGTAAGAAGCTAATGAATGTTTCGCCAACTAGGCTAATTGTTTTTAGCTTTGCAACCCTAATTTTAACTGGGGCTACCTTGTTGACCTTGCCAATCGCATCGAACAGTGGTAAAAGCATAGGTTTTCTTGATGCTTTATTTACGGCAACTTCGGCATCATGCGTTACAGGTCTTGTAATAGCTGACACAAAGACACAATGGACACTCTTCGGGCAAATAGTAATACTGGTTTTAATTCAAGCTGGCGGTCTAGGAATTATAACACTTGCGACATTCTTTTCTGTCCTACTTGGAAGAAAAGTTAGTATGAAAGGCAGAGTTCTAGCGCAAGAGTCAATTAGTTATTTTAGTTTAGAGAACGTACTATCACTTATAAAAAGCATTGTTCTTGTAACACTTTACATAGAGTTCCTTGGGGCCCTATTACTTGCATCTAGATTTGTACCACAATATGGCATTAAAGGTTTATATATGGGAGTATTCCATTCTATTTCAGCGTTCTGCAACGCAGGATTTGATTTAATTGGTGGGTACAAGAGCTTAACTGAATATAACAACGATCCTGTAGTTATTTACACAACAGGATTATTAATCATAATTGGTGGACTGGGCTTTATGGTTTGGAGAGATTTATATGAACATCCAAATCTAAAGGGACTATTTCTTCATACAAAGCTGGTATTAATAATGAGTGGATCGCTAATTGTTGGAGGAGCTCTATTCTTCTTACTATTTGAGTACTCAAACCCAGATACTATGGGAAGCCTCGACTCTTTTGGAAAAATAAATAGCGCGCTCTTTCATTCGATAACCTGCAGGACGGCAGGATACAACTCATTGCCAACAGACGCAATGACAGAAGTTTCAAAGATGGGAACAATTCTACTTATGTTTATTGGGGCCGCCCCTGGATCCACTGGTGGCGGGATCAAGGTAACGACAGCAGGAGTTATATTGATGGCTATCATTTCAAATATTAAAGGGCATGATGAAACGATTGTTCTAGATAGAAGAATACCGAATGCAGTTGTAAACAAATCGCTTGCTATTGCAGGTCTTAGTTTAGGAACAATATTTATTGTAACAACGTTAATAATGGGGTTAGAAAAAATCAGCTTTATAAATGTTCTATATGAAGTAACATCAGCATTTGGAACGGTAGGACTGTCTACTGGAATAACTTCAACGCTCCATCCATTAAGTAAATTATTGCTAATATTTACAATGTTTCTTGGAAGAGTAGGCCCACTAACATTTGCTGTAGCAGTAGCAATGCGTGCTAGGAAAGATGCTAAAAAAATTATTTATCCTGAAGGTAAAATAATGGTCGGCTAAATACTTAAGCACATCTTTATAGGATAAAAAAAGAAAAGGGCAATTTGCCCTTTTTTAGTTTCCATGAATGTTCTAGATTGTTATAACATTTTAATTGCCAATGAAGAAGTCACGAATTTCTTCCTTAATCTCTCTAGGGGAAACCACAATAATCGAATCGCCATCCCTAAAGAGAGTATTATCATTAGGAGTTATAATTTCATTATGTTTAATAACTGAAACGATAAAACAACCTTCGGGAATTGATAAATCCCTTAACTTTTTATTGTATACGAAAGAATTTTTGCTAATAAGTATTTCACACATTACTATTTTATCATTCTTAATACTAGTTAGAGTTTTCATACCAGAATAATCAACCTCTTGTTCAATCAAATCAGATATCAAAGAAGTACTACTTACTGCTGTATCAACTCCTAAAGATTGGAAAACTTTAATATTTTTGGGGTTATTTACCCTTGCAATCGTTCTCTTTACACCAAAATTCGTTTTCGCTAGTTGACACGAAATTAGATTTTCTTCATCTTGCCCAGTAACTGCGATAAAAATATCAGCTTTACTTGCTTCTGCAGCAGTTAAGATATCTATCCTAGTCGCATCCCCAATAAATACTGGAATATTTAAGTCATCCGCAAACTTCTCGCAGATACCTTTATTCAGCTCTATCATTGCTATCTTATGCTTGTATGATATGAGGGTTTTAGTTAGATAGTAGCCTACCTTTCCACCCCCGGCAATAACTATATACATCTCTTCTCCAATCTACTTAACGATACTTGCGATTACGATAATGTCATCTTTACCGAATATAAGCTCCGAGCTTGAAAAAATAAGTTGATTATCTCGCAAGACTCCAAACATCATTGAGTCATGTGGGACTTTGACACTATCAATATGCATACCTAGGGTGTCTTTTGTAACCTCGCCATAGCTAAACGTTACAACAGCATTACCCATTGGACGATTTGCTAGTCCCTGCTCACCGTTAATGAGCGATTTAAGTTCTTCAACAGCCATATTAGTTGGACAAATGGTCTGAACTCCGAATTGGAAAAATACTTCTTCTCTGACAGGGTCTTGAATACGAGCAAAAACCAATGGCACTTTGAAAATTTCTTTTGCAACTTGGCAAGCCATCATATTTATATTATCATCTGGAGTTACCGCAACTAAACAATCGGCGGTTTCAATACCAGCCATTTTCAATACATCCTCATCAATTGGAACACCAAGAACTGTTAAACCAGAAAAATTATGATCTAGAGAATCGAAATTTTTTGTATCATTATCAATGACAACAATATCATGTCCATCGTGGGACATAACATCTGAAAATTTCGCTCCAACTTTACCACAACCTACAACAATAATGTGCATATAATACCTCGCAATCAGAATAATTCTTGACTAACATATTATAACATAAAATTTACATGGTATATAAATTTATTAACAAAGTTTATGGAATTGCATAGAATCTGTTTATCTTGCTATAAACAAGCGTAACTGTTACAATGTATGGAAAGATGTTGAATATATTTATATATAATTATTCAAAAATTACTATGATTATTGTAAGGAGCAAATAGAAATGACTCTTAAAATAATATTTTTAACCTTGCTATGCATACCGGTTTTATATATTTTTTTAGTTCTTTTCAGCAAGCTTTTTAATGAGATGAATAACAATAAAAAGTGATAGGAGACAAAATGGCAGGTCTATTTATTACGTTTGAAGGGCCAGATGGATCTGGAAAAACAACACAAATTAATATTTTAAAAGAGTATTTAGAAAGCCTTGGACTCGATATAGTATTGACTAGAGAACCAGGGGGGACGCTAATAAGCGAAAAAATAAGGGAAATCTTGCTAGATAAGAAACATACTGAAATGGATTATATTTGTGAAGCCTTATTATATGCAGCTTCAAGAGCTCAACACGTTTCAGAACTAATACTTCCTAGCCTTGCTAAAGG
>CAYRVM010000047.1:0-4666 GCA_964427575.1 uncultured Oscillospiraceae bacterium
CCTATATCTGGAGAAACTATGAGACAAGCAGAATATATTGCCTTTATCATCAATTCGTTTATTAATTTTTATTTCTAATTCTGCATTATTAAAATTTAAATCCTTTAATTCAAGATTTATTTTATCCTGGATGACAATAGAGGAATCATTTCTACTGATACTTAAATCCTCAGAAGCTGTAATTAAATCAACTCTTTTAAGTTCAACCTCGTTTTTAAGTTCTGCTATTGCTTCTTCAAAGTTATCAAGAATAGATAATTCACCTTCAAGTTCTTTAATATATAAAATTAGGCCTGGTAAATCCTTCTTATATTTTTTCTTTAATGTATTCAGTAATTCCAATCTTTCTATTATTTCATCTAATTTGTTCTGAGAAAAATCAATTTTATCAATATATTTCCTAATCGAAAAGCAGAGATCCTCAATTTTATAATAAGAATCAGAAATAATTGTATCAAATTCTGCAAAAGAGGGGTCGTAATCTGATATTTCTTTAATATGTTGCATGCTTTTACCAAGTTCGGTGAAAGAAGATTCGTTGGATGCATATAAAGAATCATAAATTAATGATAGATTTTGATAGATCTTTTCACTATTTTGAGCAACAGTAAGTTCTTGATTTAAAAAAATATCTTCATCAAGAATTAAATTTGATGAAACGAGTTCGGTATACTCGAAATTCATGAAATCTCTTTTTCTTTCATTTGATGAAATATTTGAAAGAAGCTTATTAAGCTTAGAATTAGCCTCAGTAAACTTATCGTATTTTTCCTTAACATTTTGTTTCAATGGAATAATAATATTCTTAGAGTATGAATCAACCAAATTAATATGGCTATCTGGATTGAGAAGGGATTGATGATCATATTGACCATGAATGTCTGCAAACCTTTACAGAAAAGATTTAAGTGGGAAAGTGTAACGAATTCATCATTAATTTTACAAGTGCTTTTGCCATTGATAAAGATTTCTCTTGTTATTATATAATCTTCGGCACCATCTTCGATCAGTATCTGTATTTTAGCTTTTTCTTTACCGGTACGAATTAATGTAATATCAGCACGAGCGCCTAAAGCGACGCTAATAGCTTCAATAATTATTGACTTACCAGAACCAGTTTCTCCAGTAAAGATGTTCAATCCGTTGAACAATCTAATATCAATATTTTCGATAATGGCAAAATCAATTATAGAAATTCGAGATATCAATTCTTCACCAACTTTTATAAAAATAGAATTATCTAATTAACTCGTTGAATCTGCTTACTAGCATTGAGACATTTGCTTGATCATTAACGACAACAAAAATTGTATTGTCACCGGCTATTGTGCCAATAATATTTTGCATATTGAGAGAATCAATTGCTTCACAGGCTGCGTTTGCACAACCAGTTAAAGTTTTTAGAACAATGATATTATTTGAAGCTGCAACAGTCAAAATAGTATCTCTAAAAATTTTGATATAGCGATCAGTTACAGGTTGGTCGCTACTTGAGCCTACAGAATATTTGTATTTACCGCTAGATGATAAAATCTTTACTAATTGAAGTTCTTTAATATCCCTAGAAATAGTAGCTTGAGTCACCTTATAACCACTCTTCTTAAGCAAAGTGACAAGTCTTTCCTGAGTTTCTACTTCAGTTGAGTTGATTATATCAAGTATTTTATTTTGCCTAGAGTATCGCATAGACTCCTCCTAAAATGAATTATTATTAATTTATGTTGATTTTTATTATATCATATACCATCTTCATATCAACATTTTTTCTTTGGATATAAGGCCTTATTATGTTATAATATATCGACAATTCAATGTTTAAGGGGAAATGCGCTTTGAAAATATTGGGAATTGACCCAGGATATGCTATTCTTGGTTTCGGTATAATTGAAATGAAGGGAAATAAATTTTCCTTGATAGATTACGGAACCATTAATACGGATGTTTCAATGGAAATGCCAGATAGATTAGTTCAAATATATAGTGGCCTAATGGAGATAATAGAAAAATACAAACCAGATGAAGTTGCTATTGAAGAACTTTTTTTTAATCAGAACACAAAAACAGCCATGATGGTTTCACAGGCGAGAGGAGTTGCAATTTTGGCGATAGCTAACTCACTTCTAGAGACCCATGAATACACGCCATTACAAGTTAAACAGGGAATTGTGGGCTATGGTAGGGCAGATAAAAAACAAGTTCAAATCATGGTTAAAAACATTCTCAATCTCTTAGAAAATCCCAAGCCTGACGATGCCGCTGATGCTTTAGCTATAGCGATATGTCATGGACACACAGCAGAATATAATAAAAAAATGAAAAGCAGTAAATAGGGGGAATTTTCAATGTTTGCATATATAAGAGGAAAGATAACATTTCAATTTGAAAATAGGGTTGTCATCGAAACGGGCGGAATAGGATATGAAGTCTTTGTGGGCGAAAATGAATTAACAAAGCTAACTAGTTCAAATGAAGAAATACTTTTATTTACAAAAATGATAATCAAAGAAGACGATGTAAATATATATGGATTCTTAAATAGAGAATCATTGGATATTTTCCTTAAATTAATTAGCGTCAATGGGGTTGGGGCAAAAGCTGCAATTTCTATTCTTTCTGCGTTACCAATTGAAGAGTTGATTAAGGCAATTTTATTTGAAGAAACAGAAAAACTTACAAAAGCCCAAGGCATAGGAAAGAAAATTGCACAAAGGATAATTTTAGAACTTAAAGATAAAGTTGGCATAAAAGGAATAAGTGAATACGTAATATCTAAAAGTGAAAGCAATGAAAAAGAAGAAGCTATTATTGGACTTATGTCATTGGGATATACTAAATTTGAAGCTTCACAGGCAATAATTTCGGTTATCGGGGAAAAGCTTACAACAGAAGAATATATCAAGCAGGGTTTAAAAAACCTATTAAGAAGATAGCGGAGAATTAAAATGGCTAATGAAGAGAGAATAACAGAAGCAAATTATATTAGAGAAGATGATGAACTCGAAACAAGCTTAAGACCTAAACATCTAAGCGAGTATGTAGGGCAAAAATCGGTGACAGATAATCTGAAAGTATTTATTGATGCGGCCAAATTGAGAAATGAAGCTTTAGACCATGTTCTTTTCTATGGCCCTCCAGGACTCGGTAAAACAACGCTAGCAGGGATAATAGCCAACGAACTAGGAGTTAACCTAAGGATAACTTCCGGGCCCGCAATCGCAAGAGCTGGCGATTTGGCCGCTATTCTAACAAACCTAAGTGAAAATGATGTTTTGTTTATTGATGAAATACATAGATTGAATAGAGCAGTAGAAGAAATACTCTATTCTGCAATGGAGGATTATGTTTTAGATATTATAATCGGGAAGGGTCCTTCAGCAAGATCTATAAGATTAGATCTTTCGAAGTTCACGTTAATAGGAGCGACAACAAGGGCCGGAAGCCTTTCGGCACCGCTTAGAGATAGATTTGGAGTTATAAATAAGTTCCAGATGTATAGCATCGATGAACTTAAGAAGATTATTAATCGATCAGCAGAAATATTAAAAATTGATATAGACAAAGAGTCGTGTCATGAATTAGCACGTAGATCAAGAGGGACTCCAAGAATAGCTAATAGGCTTCTAAAGAGAGTTAGAGACTTTAGCCAAGTAAAAGGTAATGGTAAGATCGATATTAAGATCACTGACGAAACTTTAACTTCATTAGGTATTGATAAAGAAGGATTAGAAGGCCTAGACAGAGAAATTTTAAGAATAATAATTGAAATGTTTCGCGGTGGGCCCGTTGGAATTGAAACTATCGCTGCTGCTGTAGGGGAAGAGAGAATAACAATCGAAGATGTCTATGAACCATATCTAATTCAGGCCGGCTTCCTACATCGAACTCAAAAGGGAAGAACGGCTTCGCAACTGGCATATAAGCATCTTGGGCTCGAAAACCTTATAATATAAGCATTGTTCATTAGAAAGGAATCGATTTTGAATATTATTAAATTAACGATAAATATATTATTGTTAACAATTATTTCAATAATTCTTTTAAGTGGTTTAGTAAAATATGAAACTTTTGCTGAAAGCCCTGATGACTATACTTTGGTTGGTTTGAAATATTCTAGCACTTCTGTTGATAATATAGACATGCAATCCACAAGTGGGTTTATAGTAGGTAAATTAACGGACAAATTATTAAGCGATGTTACTGATATGTCATCAATACAAAATATTCGTTGTATAGCAGAAAATGGATCAATTAAATTATTGAATTCAGACGGATCATTAATTAAAACATATAGTAATGATTACAATATAATTATTCTACCGAATGATTATCAAAATAATGGGATAATATTTATGAATAACATCCCATATCGTGGAGGATTAGCTTTAAAAATTAATATTCTTGGTAAAATCGATGTGATTAATAGATTGAGCAATCAAGAATACTTGTATGGAGTTGTCCATATGGAAATGTCCCAAGCCAATCCAATCGAAGCCCTGAAGGCTCAGGCCGTTGCTGCTCGCAACTTTCTATATTTGAATAGAATTCGCCATACAGCAGATGGATTCGAAGTTTGTAACACAACCCACTGTCAAGTATATGGTGGATTTAATAAAGAATATATAAAAACTAACCAAGCAGTAGATGAGACTAAAGATATATTAATATA
>CAYRVM010000047.1:4676-9633 GCA_964427575.1 uncultured Oscillospiraceae bacterium
CACTCCAATCGTGGCATATTATCATAAGAACAGTGGAGGCTACACTCAAAATAGCGAGAATGTTTGGACTACCATATTATCGTATTTGAGAAGTATAAGAGATAAGTATTCCCCAGAATATAAATGGACTTTCTCATCAACAAAACAGGAACTAGCACAAAAGCTAATGGCAGCTGGTATGACGACTGTTGGGGATTTGAAATCGGTTGCTATAACTGCTATAACTCCAAATGGTTATGTTTCAGAGCTTGAGCTCATTGGAACATCTGGGATTGTAAAGTTAAGCAAAGAAAAGGTAAGAGCTGTATTTGGATATTCAAATATTAAATCAATGAATTTCAATGTTGCAAGTGGAGAAAATTTAGTTTTTTTGATGGGAAGTACTGGAAATCCTGTCTCACAAACTAATTTCCAAGCTATATCGAGTGATCTAAATTATCACAGTATTAAACATAATGAAATTTATCTGATTAATGGAGATAATAAAATAGAACTTGCGACAAATATGTCTAATGAAAATTCTGACTCGGTTACATTTAATGGATCAGGTTATGGTCATGGAATTGGGATGAGCCAAGATGGTGCAATTGAGATGGCAAAACTGGGTTTTACCTACCAAGATATTTTAAAGTATTATTATACTGGAGTGGAGATTAAATAAATTATGCAATTGAAAGAATTTGACTATATATTACCTGAAGATTTGATAGCACAGTATCCAAATCAAGAAAGATCAAACTCCCGCTTAATGGTTGTTGATAGAAAGTCTTATGAAATCTCTCATAGGAGATTTTTTAATTTGATAGAATATTTAAATGAAGGGGACTGCCTTGTCTTAAATAACTCAAAGGTAATACCTGCAAGACTTTTCGGAACAAAAACTAGTACTGGGGCGAGGGTAGAATTTCTATTAATAAAGAGAATTAAGAATGACCTCTGGCAAACAATGGTGAGACCGGGCAAACGAGTCCATTTAGGAGACGAATTTGTTTTTTCAAGTGAAGATAATTTTAAATGTGTTATAAAAGAGAATGGCGATGAGGGTACTCGTATAGTTGAATTCTCTTACGATGGAATTTTTCAAAACATTATAGAGAAAGTTGGCAAAATGCCCTTGCCACCATATATCGACAGAGAAAACGAGCTTTCTGACAAGGAACGATACCAAACCGTATATTGCGAAAATGACGGCTCTGTTGCAGCACCTACCGCTGGATTGCATTTTACTAATGAATTATTAAAAAAGATTGAAGAAAAGGGCGTCAAATTAGCCTATGTAACATTACATGTAGGGATTGGAACGTTTAGACCAGTTTCATGCGAAAATATATTAGATCATAAAATGCACTATGAAGAATACGTAATAGATAAAGAAACATCTGAAATAGTAAACAAAACTAAGCTTTCAGGTGGAAAGATAATATCCGTAGGTACTACATCAGCAAGGGCACTTGAAAGTGCTACAGATGAATCAGGGATTTTAGACTTTGGCAACTTCAATACCGATATATTCATTTATCCTGGGTATAAGTTTAAAATAGTTGATTCGTTAATTACAAATTTTCATTTGCCAAAATCAACATTACTAATGTTAATATCAGCTTTCTATGATAGAGAAAAGATACTTGAAGCTTATGAAGTTGCAATAAGTGAAAAATATAAATTTTTTAGCTACGGAGATGCGATGCTATTGTTATAACTAGAAAAATGGAGAGATTTAAATGAAACCACTAAGCTTCCAAGTAATATCAAAGGATACAACATGTAAGGCCCGCAGAGGCTTAATTAAAACCCTTCATGGGGAGATAGAAACGCCTGTATTCATGCCAGTAGGGACGCAAGCCACAGTTAAGGCAATGAGACCAGAGCAGATCAAAGAAATGGGAGCGAACATTATCCTTTCCAATACTTATCATCTGTATTTAAGACCAGGAAATAAGATAATCAAAGCCGCTGGTGGACTTCACAAGTTTATGAACTGGGATAGATCGATTCTTACTGATAGCGGTGGATTTCAAGTATTTAGTCTCGGAGATATGAGAAAAATAACTGAAGAAGGCGTTGAATTTAAATCCCATATTGATGGTTCAAAACATATGCTATCACCTGAGAAAGCAATGGAAATACAAAATGACCTTGGCTCAGATATTATGATGGCATTTGATGAATGCGCTCCTTATCCAGCAGAAAGAACATATGTGAAGAATTCTTTGGAAAGAACAACTAGATGGTTAAAGCGTTGTATTGATTCTCATAACAACCAGGAGAAACAGGCATTGTTTGGTATAATGCAGGGCGGTATGTATAAGGACCTAAGGTACGAAAGCGCGGCGCAGATAGTTGAAATGGACCTTGCTGGCTACTCAATTGGCGGACTAAGCGTTGGCGAGCCTAAAGAAATAATGTATGAAGTATTAGATTATGCAGTAGATTATTTGCCTGAAGATAAGCCCAGGTACCTTATGGGCGTTGGAAGCCCAGATTATTTGTTTGAAGGGGTAGAAAGAGGAATAGATATGTTTGATTGTGTTCTTCCGACTAGGATCGCAAGGAATGGAACCGCAATGACTTCTAGAGGTAAGGTCGTAATTAAAAACGCAAAATATAAAGAAGATTTCTCAACGCTCGACGATGGTTGCGATTGCTACACATGTAAGAATTATTCAAAAGCATATTTAAGGCATTTGTTTAAGTCAGATGAAATATTATCTTCTATGCTACTATCGAACCATAATTTGCATTTTTTAATAAAAACTATGGAGAATATAAGAGAATCGATAACAGAAAATAGATTTTTAGAATATAAAAAAGAGTTTTTCACAAGATATAATGAAAATGAATTAATTTAATGTAAAGGAGAATAATAATGCCTATCGTAATACCAAAGAACTTACCAGCATACAAGACGCTAAAAGAAGAGAACGTCTTTGTAATGGAAGAAAAGAGAGCAATAAAGCAAGATATAAGACAAATTAAGATTGCGATTGTTAACCTCATGCCAACTAAAGAAGTAACTGAAACCCAATTGATTAGGATGCTTGCTAATACTCCTTTGCAAGTTGATCTACATTTATTGCATATGGATACCCATGACTCTAAAAACACTGATAAACTTCATCTTGACAACTTTTACCAATCGTTTAACGAAATTAAAAATCAAAAGTTCGATGGTATGATAATAACAGGCGCACCGGTCGAGTTTCTGCCTTTTGAAGATGTTGACTATTGGAAGGAACTTGCGGAAATTATGGAATTTTCGAAGAATAATGTCTTCAGCACATTGCATATTTGCTGGGGCGCTCAAGCAGGTTTATATTATCATTACGGAATCAATAAATTTGAACTTGATAAAAAACTATTCGGAGTATTTCCTCACAAAGTTAAAGATATAAAATCAGAATTGACACGTGGCTTTGATGAAGAATTCTACGCCCCTCATTCGAGGCATACCCAAGTTAAAAAGGAAGATATTAAAAACGTGCCCGAGCTAAAAATATTGGCGGAGTCAGACATAGCAGGTCCACACATTATAGCAACCAAGAATAAGAGACAAGTATTTGTTCAAGGGCATGCGGAATATGATAAAGAAACATTAAAGGCTGAATATGAGAGAGATATAAATAAGGGCTTAGACATGAATATCCCAGATAATTATTATAAGAATAACGACCCAACGAAAGAGATAGTTGTAAAATGGAAAGGCCATGCTAATCTATTCTTTGCAAACTGGCTTAATTATATTTATCAAGAAACACCTTACGATCTAGAAGAATTACCAAATATGAAATGAGGAAAAATATTGAATATATGTGAGAAATTTAACATCTGCGGGGGATGCAAATATCTAGATATTCCCTACAATGAGCAACTTTTAATAAAAGAAAAGGAAATCCTTCAATTATTCGAAGATAAAGGAATTAAAATAGGACTGTATCTTGGAATTAATGCAAGCAAGAATGTATTTAGATATAGAAATAAAATGGAATATACTTTTGGCGATGAGATTAAAGATGGCGAAATAACTTTAGGTATGCACAAAAAAGGTTCATATATGTCAATTGTAACTGTTAATGAATGCCAGCTCGTCGATGAAGACTTTAATATTATATTAGCAAGTTCATTAAAGTATCTTACGGAAAAAGGTTATGGATTTTTCCATAAAAAGACTCACCAAGGACTTTTGCGAAATTTAATTATTAGAAAAGGCGAAAAATCAAAAGAAATTCTTGTAAATATTGTTACTACGTCAGAAAAATTTGATGAAATAGAATTTAAAGATTTAATTTTGTCTCTTAATTTGAAGAATAAAGTTGTTGGAGTACTTCATACGATAAATGATAGAGTTGCGGATTTTGTTTATTGTGATGAACTTAGGATTATATATGGACAAGACTTTTACAATGAAGAAATTCTAGGATTAAATTTCAAAGTAAGCGCGTTTTCTTTTTTTCAAACAAATATTTTTACCATTGAAAAACTTTATGAAACAGCAATAGAATTAATTGGAGACATTGATGGAAAGATTGTATTTGATTTATATAGTGGAACTGGAACTATAGCTCAAGTATTATCCACTAGGGCAAAAAAGACTATCGGGATTGAACTAGTCGAAGAAGCGGTTGATTCAGCAAGGGAAAACGCAATGTTGAATGGCCTCCATAACTGCGAGTTTATTGTTGGAGATGTATTAACAACTTTAGATAATATCAGCGAAACCCCAGATGTAATAGTATTGGATCCTCCAAGAGTCGGAGTTCATCCAAAAGCACTACAAAAAATACTAAATTATAAAGTAAATCAATTGCTCTATATTTCATGCAACTATAAAAGTTTGGTGGAAAACCTTATACCTATCACAGAGCAAGGATACAGGATTGAAAAGATGCAGATCTTTGATAACTTTCCACATACTAAACATGCAGAAGTAGTATGTCTGTTGTCACTATAGAATATCGAA
>CAYRVM010000048.1:0-930 GCA_964427575.1 uncultured Oscillospiraceae bacterium
AAAGCACTGGCGGAGCTGAAAGAATGATTGAAGCTGGCTGCTTAAATACTCCAAATGCGGATAGGATTTATGGGCTTCATGTAATGCCAGATATACAAAGTGGAAAAATCGGTGTTAAATTCGGAAAAATGTTTGCAGCATCCGACATGATCAATATAAAAGTTCATGGGAAAAGCGGACATGGAGCTTTTCCTGAAAAGGCAGTTGATGCTGTAGTTGTCGCAAGCAACCTTATCTCTAGCTTGCAAAGTATTCCTAGCAGAAATATTTCGCCTATTGATTCATGCGTAGTGACGTTTGGGTCAATAAATGTAGGAACCGCAAACAATATAATAGCCGATCTAGTTGAAATAAAGGGAACTATCAGAACAATAAATAAGGAAACTAGAGCCTTAATAAAAAACAGAATTTCTGATATGGCAAAGGGGATTGGAATTGCTTACGGTGCAATGATCGAAATAGAATATATTCGTGGTTATGATGCGCTAATTAATGACAACGATTCAGTTAAGGAAGTTATTATATCCGGTGCGGCTGCAATTGGGGAAAATAATATTATTGAAATTAAAGATCATTTCATGGGAGGAGAGGATTTCTCATTTTACCTAAACCACACAAAAGGTGCCTTCTTTGGTCTCGGTTGTGGGTTTAAGGGTAAAGATAATCCTGGCTTACATACAAATGAGTTTCAAATCGATGAGGAATGCCTAAATGTTGGAGTTAAGATATTTACTGGATTAGTAAAATAGAATATTAAGAGAATTGCTTTCGATGATTATTAATAAAACCATTAAAAAACTTTTTGGAACACAAGTGCTCTCCCTGGCAGTGCTAATCGCCATACTCTCTCTCTCCGGATGTAAAAAAACTGAAGAAGCTGTACCGGAACCCCCGCAAACGATTTTCGACTTAAAGGTGAGTCCTTCATTT
>CAYRVM010000048.1:940-9595 GCA_964427575.1 uncultured Oscillospiraceae bacterium
CGTTAAAACGTTTTGTAAGTCTGGAAACTTTTCTTGAAGCTGCATTTGCATGAATTGTATTCTTTGCTGCTGCTTTTTTAAGTTTCTTTTCCGCTAAACTAAGTTTTTCTTTTGCTGTAACAAGATCTCCAACAGATAAAGCTTTTTCAAAATTTTTGATGACTGCTTTTAAATGATCTTTGATTCTCTTGTTTCTAGCTGTTTTCTTAGCTATAACGCCAATACGTTTTTTTGCTGATTTAATATTTGCCATTATTTTCACCCCACTTTCAGAAAATATTGCATTTCAAATTATAATAGAAATCATTTAATAAAGCAACATAAATTAGAAACTAAATTAGAAAATACAAATAATCTCATTTAAGTCTTCTTGAACAAAGCTTAGTAAAATGTTATAATTCCAATTACGTTAATTATAGCAAAAATATAGACCGAGAAGAGGAAATATGAAGTCTAATCAAAAGTATATAAGAAATTTCTCAATAATAGCACATATAGATCACGGAAAATCTACGCTTGCAGATAGGATAATTGAAACTACAGGTTTAGTTTCTTCTAGGGAAATGAAGGAGCAATACCTTGACAACATGGATCTTGAAAGAGAACGTGGCATAACAATTAAACTTCAGACAACAAGATTGAATTATCAAGCAAAAGATGGACATGAATATGTCTTCAATTTGATTGATACACCTGGGCACGTAGATTTTACATATGAAGTTTCTAGAAGTTTAGCAGCTTGCGAAGGCGCATTGCTTATAGTAGATGCAACTCAAGGAGTCGAAGCTCAAACTTTGGCAAATGTTTACCTTGCCCTAGATGAAGATTTAGCTATTGTTCCAGTAATAAATAAAATTGATCTTCAGAGCGCAAGGCCAGAAGAAGTAAAATTAGAAATAGAAGATATTATAGGAATAGATGCATCCAATGCGCCTTTGATATCGGCTAAAGAGGGACTTAACATTGATCAAGTCCTAGAGGCCGTAGTTGCCCTTATCCCGCCACCAAATGGCGACTTGAACGGAAAGCTCAAGGCACTAATATTTGATGCTTATTATGACAATTACAAAGGTGTAATTATTTATACCCGAATTTTTGATGGACATGTTGCAAAAGGTGATATGATCCTGATGATGAATACTAATAAGAAGTATGAAGTCACTGAGGTTGGAGTATATTCTCCAGGACCTATACCTGTAGAGATGCTTAAGGCAGGTGACGTAGGTTATATTTGCGCAAGCATAAAGCAAATCGCTGATGCCAGAGTTGGTGACACGATTACAAACGCAAATGACAAAACTGAGCATGCTTTTCCAGGCTACAAAAAAGTACAGTCAATGGTTTATTGTGGCATTTATCCTGCTGAAGGAGAAAAATATGAAAATGTTAAAGATGCATTAGAAAAACTTCAAGTAAATGATGCAGCTTTCAACTTTGAACCTGAAACATCAACTGCCTTAGGATTTGGATACCGTTGTGGTTTCTTAGGCCTTTTGCATATGGAAATTATTGTTGAAAGGATTGAAAGAGAGTTCGACTTAGCAATAATAACAACATCACCGAGTGTAATATATAAAGTTGTCATGAATAATGGCGAAATTTTAATGATACAAAATCCTAGCAACCTTCCACCGCTCACAGAAGTTAAGCATATTGAAGAACCTATAGTTACTGCAAATATAATGATTCCAAATGAATATGTTGGGAATATAATGGAACTTTGCCAGGAGCGAAGAGGCTTCATGAAGCATATGGAGTATATTACAAGCACCAGAGTTGTTTTACATTACGAAATACCACTCAATGAAGTAATTTATGACTTTTTCGATGCTCTAAAATCCAAAACGCGTGGTTACGGATCATTAGATTATGAATTCTTGAGATATGAAAAGTCAAACCTAGTTAAGTTAGATATTTTATTGAATAAAGATTTAGTGGATGCCTTTTCTATGATAGTGCATGAATCAAAAGCATATTATAGAGGCAAATTTGTATGCGATAAGCTTAAAGACATTATACCTATGCATCAATTTGAGGTACCAATTCAGGCTTCAATTGGATCAAAGATAATAGCGAGAGCAACTGTCAGAGCTTTAAGAAAAGATGTACTTGCAAAATGCTACGGTGGAGATATAACAAGAAAGAAAAAGCTACTTGAAAAGCAGAAAAAAGGTAAAAAAAGAATGAGACAATTTGGAACGGTTGAAGTTCCACAGGAAGCATTTACAGCTGTTCTCAAATACGACGAAAATAAATAGATTTTTATACAAAGGGAACATCAACAAATAGCAAAGTAAATTTTAAGGTTAAAAAAATGAAGAAATTAGGAATTTATATTCATATACCATTTTGCATGTCGAAATGCAATTATTGTGATTTCACAAGCTTCGCAGGGTTTGAGAGAGAGACATTCGAAAATTATACTAAGGCTTTAAAAAGAGAAATCAAGGGTTACGCAGAAGGCGCACAAGTATTTGGGGGAAAGGATTTTTCACCCTCTGATTATATGGTTGATACAATATTTATGGGCGGAGGCACACCTTCGCTCTTTCCTTTGGACTTGTTTACCGAAATAGTTGAGTCTGTTTCAGACTGCTTCACAATATCTGAAAATCTTGAATTTACAATAGAATCGAATCCAAAGACATTAAACAGAAAATCACTATCAGAATATATAAACCTTTCAATTAATAGATTAAGTATGGGAGCACAATCATTCGATGACGGTATCCTCAAGATGCTTGGTAGATCTCATGATTCAAATGACATCGAAGAAAGCTATTTTATGGCAAGAGAGGCTGGCTTTAACAATATTAACTTGGATTTTATTTTTGGCATTCCAAATCAAAGCATGACATCGTGGGATGACACGATAAGAAAAGCTAAAGCTTTAAATCCTGAGCACCTTTCGATCTATAACTTAAAGATAGAAGAAAACACACCCTTCAACCAAATGCTAAAAGAAGGTAAAATAGCTGAAATTGACGATAGCCTAGACAGAAAAATGTATAGCTTTGCATTGGATGCACTGACCAGCAAGAAAAATTTTGATGAAGCGAAAAATAAATACAATCGATATGAAATTTCAAATTTGTCACATAAGGGATACGAATGCAATCATAATTTGAAATATTGGTCTATGGAAGAATTCCTTGGAATTGGCTTAAATGCTCACTCTTACATTAATAATGCAAGAACAAGCAATATTAGCAATCTAAAGGACTATATAGCCAATATCGGAACTTTTAAAATTTGGGAGCATGAAAACGATATTGATGATGAAATATCGGAATATATATTTACAGGAATGAGAAAAACAGACGGGATCAGTTTTAAAGAATTTAATGCTAATTTCAACATTAATATTGATGATAAATTTAGAGAAGAAATAGAAAAACTAACAAGAGAAAAACTTATTACAAAGAGAAATGATTCCTTAAGATTAACATTGAAAGGTGTTAACATTTCAAATTATGTTCTATCGCATTTCGTTTAATTTCTAATATTTATCTACTGCACGTAACTCAATTTGCAATTGATAAAAATCTTCACAAAAAATATTTAATAAAATCAAAATTATTTATCAAAAATAGTTGACAACTAAAAAGGAAAATGTTAAATTTAATCTAAAGTTAGCACTCACTACGAATGAGTGCTAACAACAGAAGGTGGTAACAATGGCATTATCGGAAAGAAAATTAAAAATATTACAAGCAATAATCAGCGATTTCATTAATTCGGCTGAGCCAATAGGATCAAGAACTCTTTCTAAGAAATTGGGAATTAGTATAAGCCCAGCAACGATTAGAAATGAAATGTCTGACCTTGAGGATATGGGATACTTAACGCACCCACACACTTCGGCAGGTAGAGTTCCATCGGACAAAGCATATAGATTATACGTTAACTCTCTTATGGATAAATATGAGCTACAGGATGAGGATAAGGAAAAAATATCAGCTAGATTGTCAAATAAATTCGATGAATTAGATAAGGCATTGGCTAATGCAGCTGAGATCCTCTCAGAACTAACAAATTTAACATCCTTTGCTCTGACACCTGGAATTGATAGCAATAAGCTAAAATATATTAATCTAATTCCAGTAGATGATACTAATTTAGTTATGATGTTAGTAACTGAATCTGGAAAAGTTTCCAATAAGGTTGTGAAAACAACAGAAGCTTATTCTCAAGAAAAAATAGAGTTCCTTTCAAAATTCCTTACAGTGAATTATAAAGGTAAAAAATTATCGGACATTATGACAGAAGATATTTTGCACAACTGTGAAAAAGAATTGTCGAATATGGGTAAGATTGTTGAAAATGTAATGCCGAATTTTTTAAACACATTAGAGAGCATGATGAATGTAGAACTTTATCTTGATGGACTAACAAATATATTCGCAATCCCAGAATACAATAATATTGAAAGGGCAAAAATATTCCTCGAAATAATCAACAAAAAGAAGGAATTGACCGAAGTATTACTGAATAGAGATAGCGGTGTAATAATAACAATAGGAAATGAAAATAGTAGCGAGGCGATTCAAGATTGTAGTTTAATTACAGCAAGTTACTGTGTTGATGGCAAATGCATTGGAAAGCTAGGGGTTATTGGCCCAACCAGAATGAATTATGGCGAAATAACATCTATTATTGAATATATGACAGAAAATTTAAGCAAGTCATTTATGTTGACAGAAGGAGATAAGGATGAGCAATAAGAGAATTGATGAAAGAGATGAACTAAACAAGAAAAAAATGAAGAAAGATATTGAAGAAGAGGATTTTAAAGACGATCAAGAAAATCAAGAAGCATCTGATGATTCAGCAGGGGACATCAAGAAAGATGTAAGCGAGTCAGAAAAAACTACGGAAGATGAAGGCAAGGCTATTATTGATAAACAAGAGGAATCATTTCAGAATCAATATGTAAGACTGGTAGCAGATTTTCAGAATCTTAAACGAAGAACTGAAAAAGAAAAAAGTGACATTTACGCATTTGCAAATGAAAAAATCATTTTGGATCTGCTTAATGTAATAGATAATTTTGAAAGAGCAATGCTTCATGTTGATGAAAGTAGCGACAAGAACTTAGCTAATGGAATGAATATGATTTATAAGCAATTGAAGGAGGTACTGGAAAAAAACGGTGTAAGTGAAATAGAAACAACGGGAGAGAATTTTGACCCGAAATACCATCACGCCGTATCCACGGACAACTCATCAGATTTAGATTCTGGAAAAGTATCCGAGGTGCTTCAAAGAGGTTATTCTTTGAAGGGGAAAGTAATAAGACCAGCTATGGTAAAAGTAGTTGAGTAAATAAGTTAACAAATAATTAATATAATACAAATGAAAGATAAAAAGGAGATAATAAAATGGGAAAAGTAATAGGAATAGACTTAGGTACAACAAACTCATGCGTTGCTGTATTAGAAGGTGGAGAACCAATAGTAATTGCAAATGCTGAAGGCAATAGAACGACTCCGTCCATAGTTGCATTCGCAAAAAATGGAGAAAGACTTGTTGGAGAAACTGCGAAAAGACAAGCAATAACAAACTCAGATAGAACAATATCCTCAATTAAGAGACAAATGGGAACAGATCACAATGTTGTAATTGATGGAAAGACATATACACCACAGGATATTTCAGCAATGATATTGGGTAAACTTAAAGCCGATGCGGAAGCTTATCTTGGTGAAAAAATTACAGAAGCAGTAATAACAGTTCCTGCATATTTTACTGATAGCCAAAAACAAGCTACAAAAGATGCAGGTAAGATTGCAGGCCTCGATGTAAAGAGAATAATTAACGAACCAACAGCGGCAGCTTTAGCTTATGGACTTGATAAAGAAGAGAGCCACCATAAAATACTAGTTTACGATTTAGGCGGTGGAACATTTGACGTTTCTGTCCTTGAACTTGGAGATGGAGTTTTCGAAGTTTTAGCAACTAACGGAAACAACAAACTTGGCGGAGATGACTTCGATGAAATCCTTCTAAATCACATGGCTGATACTTTTGCAAAAGAATTCGGCGTAGATTTAAGAAAAGATAAGATGGCTCACCAAAGACTTAAAGAAGCAGCTGAAAAAGCTAAAAAAGAACTTTCCTCTTCTCAATCAACAAATGTAAATCTACCGTTCATATCAGTTAATGCAGAAGGACCATTGCATTTCAATATGGATGTGACTAGAGCTAAGTTTGATCAATTGACAAGTAAACTTGTTGAATTAACAGTTGATCCAATGAGAAAGGCAATGTCTGATGCAGGAGTTACAAGCAGTGATTTGGCAAGAGTAATTCTTGTCGGAGGATCAACTAGAATTCCAGCAGTACAAGAAATAGTAAAGAAAATCTCAGGAAAAGATCCTTTTAAAGGCGTTAACCCAGATGAATGCGTAGCAATAGGTGCAGCAATTCAAGCTGGTGTATTAACAGGAGAAGTTACAGATGTATTATTACTTGATGTAACACCACTTTCATTAAGCATCGAAACTCTTGGGGCAGTTGCTACAAGATTGATTGAAAGAAATACAACAATACCAACTAAGAAAAGCCAAATATTCTCTACAGCCGCAGACAATCAAACAGCAGTAGATATTCACGTAATGCAAGGTGAAAGAGAAATGGCAGCTGGGAATATAACTTTGGGAAGATTCCAATTGACTGGAATCCCACCAGCACCAAGAGGTATCCCACAAATCGAAGTTACTTTTGACATCGATGCAAATGGTATCGTAAACGTAAGTGCAAAAGATATGGGTACTGGAAAAGAACAAAGAATCACGATTACATCTTCTACAAAGTTATCAGAAGATGAAATAAAGCAAAAGATTAAGGAAGCAGAGCAATTTGCTGAAGAAGATAAGAAGAGAAAACTTGAAGTAGAAACCAGAAACTCAGCAGAAACATTAATTTATGAAACCGAAAAGTCTCTCAAAGAAATTGAAGCAAATTTAAGCGAAGAAGAAAAGAGCAAAATAGTTGATGCAAAGGAAGCACTTTCTAAAGCTTTAGAAGGAAATGATATTGAGGATATTAAAGCTAAGACAGAAACATTAACTAATGAATTCCACACAATTTCCACCAAAATGTACGAAAAAGCTCAACAAGCTCAAGGTGGATCTGGAGATGGACAACCGGAAACTGAAGAATCAAGTCAAACTGGACCATCTGGAGAAACAGTTGTTGATGCCGACTATGAAGTAGTTGACGAAACTGAAGAAAAAAAATAATATAAATAATTAAATGCTTTAATCAATCAATTCACCTAAGATTTTAATCAAAAAGGGGAATTGATTGGTTGCATTTATAGGTTTCAAAAATTTATTGTAGGAGTGAAGAAATGGCACAAGACAAAAGAGATTATTACGAAGTACTTGGTATAAAAAAGGGCGCGACAGAAGCTGAGATAAAGAAGGCTTTTAGAAAGAAAGCGATGGAGCATCACCCAGACAAAAACCAAGGGAATAAAGCTTCTGAAGATAAATTTAAGGAAGTGAGTGAAGCCTATGAGGTTTTGTCTGACTCTCAAAAGAAAGACAGATACGACAGATTCGGACATGCTGGTGTCGATCCAAATGCTGGGTTCGGAGGCGGAGGCGCTTCTTATGGAGGTGGCGCAGGTTTTGGCGGATTTGAAGATATCTTTGGAGATATTTTCGGGGGGATGTTCGGAGGCGGTGGACAAACTGCTAGAAGGAAAAATGGCCCAAGAAAAGGAAAAGATATACAGCAAAGCGTTCCAATTTCATTTGAAGAAGCAGCATTTGGAGTCAAGAAGGAAATACATGTAACGAAGAGTGCAGATTGTGATGCTTGCTCTGGGACAGGCGCAACTAAAGGGACTTCCAAAGTGAAATGCCCGAATTGTAATGGAACTGGAGAAATAAAATCTGTTCAAAGGACACCTTTTGGACAGTTCACAAATGTCCAACCATGTAACAACTGCAATGGTACTGGAGAGATAAATGAGCACCCGTGCACCACATGTCATGGGAATGGGAAGGTTAGAAAATCCTTCAAAATACTTGTTGATATTCCTGGCGGAGTTGACAATGATTCTGTTGTTTCATTGAGAGGCCAAGGGGAAAAGGGCGCAAATGGTGGGCCTGATGGAGATCTGTACGTCATAATATCAGTTCTTCCACATAAAGTATTCAGAAGACAGGGAATGGATTTGATATTAGAAATACCAATAACCTATACGCAAGCGGTTATTGGAGATGATATTATTGTACCGACTCTGAGAGAAAAACTTTCATATAAAATACCTCCAGGAACTCAATCTGATACAGTCTTCCGCTTAAAAGGAAAAGGAATAAAATCAGTTCATTCCAGTAAAATTGGAGATTTATATGTTAAAGTAATTGTAGAAATACCAACAAAACTAACTAAGGAACAAAGAACGTTAATTCAACAGCTTGGTACTACCTTTGACGAAGAAGGTTATCAGAAAAGAAAATCATTCACAGAAAGTTTAAAAGGCTTTTTTGTGATATAATTCTCTTGAAAGCAGGTTGGTTATGAATTACATTGAAGTTAAAATTTTCACTACTACATATGGAATCGACCAGGTAACTGGTTTATTGCTTGATTTAGAAATCGAGGCTTTTATCGTTGAGGATGCGCCTGTCTTTGAAATAT
>CAYRVM010000049.1:0-9553 GCA_964427575.1 uncultured Oscillospiraceae bacterium
TGATCTGATGTCACTCCATAACTTTACAGTACTATCTGGTTTCCAAATCATATTTAATTCTTCAACTGTCAAACTTTCTACCCAAGTGTTGCTAGGATTAACCAAGATCGAGAGGCCATCATAAGATATCTGCATTTCGATAAACTCAATCCCTGCTGCTGCAGCCGCTGCTGCTTCTTTTTCTTTTATCGGTCTAGATGCATTGCTTATATCAGTTTCGCCTGCAATGAATTTTTCAAAACCGCCGCCTGTACCTGATACGCCAACTGGAACTTTTACTTCAGGATAGGTAACACTGAACTCTTCTGCTACCGCTTCTATAATTGGGAATACTGTGGATGAACCGTCAATAGCGATAGTTCCTGTTAATGCTGGCTCCTGCGATGCTTCGTTGCCTGCTCCGCATGCTCCAAGACCAAGTGTTAAAATAGCAATCAAGATTAAAGAAATAATTTTTTTACTTTTATTCATTTTATTCTCCTTCAAAATATGTAATATTTGTTTTAATTTTCTTCATAATACAATACCTATGTAAGGATTTTTCGTTGATATATGTAAAGTTTATGTAAAGTTTCCAGTAATGAAAAATCGGTTGTGTAATTTCTGTTTTTAGTTAGGTTTGGAAGAGCCTAATCTAACTTTTAATTCAAATTACGAATTTGATCGCCATTGTCGCTGTATAAATTTTTACTTTTAGGCCTTCAATTCCATTGCGGCTAGGAATGGGGTCTTTGAATAGATTCTCGTTCCCATTTCAGCATCAAGTAGGTAGATGGCCTTGCCATCCATGCCCATTGTCTTGAATTTGTTGAGATTGGTGTTGGCTGAGTTTTCTTCCTGAACCTGCTCATCAATAAACCAGTTCAAAAACTGTACAGTCTTATAATCCATCTCTTCATTGGCTGCCTTGACTATCTGGTAGATGGAGTCTGTTATGAACTCTTCATGCTTTACTGTCTGCTCCAAAATATCAATTGTGTCCTTAAATTCCCACGTAGGTTTTGCTAGCTCCTGAAAAATAGTGCGACCTCCGGTCTGCTGCATATATTGATAAAAAATCAAGGCGTGATCTCTTTCTTCCGCGGTCTGCACATAATACCACTTGGCAAATCCGTCAAGACTCGTGCTCGCTCCGCGAAAATGCGTTGGGCTACAAAACCATCGTCGTTATATTGGCAATTTGCTTAATAGGTTTTGCCATCAAGTTTTTCTCAGGTAGCATCGTTCATATTATAAGCTGAACTTGATTTATTACCTCCAATTAAGCTATTTGGGGGAATATAATAGTTATACTAGTGCCCGTATCTATTGAACTTTCTAACATTATTGACGCCTTATGGTAAGCTACAATATGCTTGACTATGGATAGTCCTAACCCGGTTCCTCTAGTTTCTTTAGAGTGACTTTTATCAACTCTATAAAATCTTTCAAAGACTCTATCCTGGTGTTCGATTGGAATTCCGATTCCTGTATCAACAATTTTTAATTGGATGTTTTCTCCAATCTTATCTACTGAAAGCTTTACATCGCCGCTAATCTTGTTATATTTTATTGCATTATCACACAAATTGACCAGTAACTCGTCAATCATTGATGGAACGCCTTTTATTAACCCACCACTACCTTCTAAATGTAGTGACACTTCCTTTTTATCTGCTATTGACTGCAGGCGCGAAATAACTGAGTTCGCTGCAGCAAATAAATCAATTTCTTCCATTCCTATATTGTTATGTTTTTCATCTAGTTCAGATAATTTAATTATATCTTCAATTAAATCAATTAGTTCAGTTGCTTCAGTATAAATTTTGCCGGCAAAATTTACAGTATCTTCCCCTTGAGCCATTCTGTTTTTAATTAACTCTGCATATCCGAGTATTGTTGTTAGTGGAGTCTTAAGTTCATGAGATACGTTAGCTGTAAATTCCTTTCGCACCAATTCTGCCTTATGTTGCTCTGTGACATCAAATATCATCACTATTGCCCCTGTAGTTACTTCATTTCGTATAACTGGCGTCGATTGTATTAGAAAACTCTGACCACCTTTAACGATTGTTTCGGTCCAAAAGTTGCCAGATAATGCGGTTTCTACTGCATTGCGAAGTGGTGTGCTTCTATTAATATTTGTATAATGCTTTCCCTCATAATCAAAATCTGCAATATCGAAAAACACTAATCCGCTCTTATTCAAACTGATGATTTTGCCGTTCTCATCAATAATCATCAAGCCTTCTTTCATATGAATCGTTATCTCTGAAAAGTTTTTGCTTCTTTCTGCTAATTCCTCCATCTGTTTACGTCCGGAATCATTTAATTTTCTAATCTTTGTAATCAAAGGTGCAATTTCATCATATGGGCAATTGTCATGAGGGTCTTCAAGGTTAATCTCATTAATTGGTTTTACAATTTTTCGTGTTTGCATTCTTCCAAAAAAAATAGCTAGTAAAATTATTAGTAGTAAAATCGCAACCATTTCAGGTATTCTTTCAGATAATGTAGCTCCGATGCTATCTGTAATCGTTGATAATCTCAAAACATTTCCATCGTCCATTAATTTTGCCATGTAGAATAATTGAGTATCTAGAGTACCTGAGATGCGTGTTGATTGTCCGTCTCCATCACGAAAAGCTTGTATGATTTCTGGCCTGTCTAAATGATTTTCCATGGTTGCAATATCTGCCCTATTATCAAACAGCGCGATTCCTTGATTATTAACTAATGTCATTCTCAAATAACCATCTATTCCTTTTATTGATTCAAGATATTGAATTCCTTCTTGATTATATCCTAATGAGGTAAGGGCCATCTCGTTCTTTAATTCTTTATTCATATTTTCTTCTAATTGCTGGTATAAAACCATCGAAAACAAACTCATCGATAATATTAATGTGATTAAAGAGAGTAGCAAAATGCTGCTGAATATTTTACGTCTCATTGGATCCTCCCCATTCGATATCCTACATTTCGTAATGTTTCTATCATTATGCCTTGATCTCCTAATTTTTGGCGTAAGCCCCCAATGTGAACATCAACTGTCCTAGTCTCCACATCAATTTCATAGCCCCAAACTACATCTAAAATCTTTTCTCTAGTTAACACGATGTTTTCATTTTGTGCTAAATAAAGCAATAGCTCGAATTCCTTATAAGTTAGAGAAATCTCCCTTCCCTCTAGGTATACTCTTCTTTGCTTTACATCAATTTTTAATTTGCCTATTGAAATATTTCTACTTTCAGTTTCTGGTTGGATTCTACGTAATACTGCTTTAATTCGAGAAATTAGTTCCATAACACCAAAAGGCTTTGCTACAAAGTCATCAGCCCCTGCATCAAGTCCTTGAACTTTATCATATTCCGCGCCCTTTGCAGTTAGTAGTATTACTGGAATATTCTTAGTTTCCCTATTATCTCTTATTTTTTTTAATATTGATAATCCGTCTTCTCCAGGTAGCATTATATCTAAAAGAATAAGCGCAGGTTTTTCCAAATTTAATCTTTTAAAGAAATCCTCCCCGCAAGCAAATCCTTCTGCCTGAAATTCCATATTGTTCAACGCATAAACAACAAGTTCCCTTATATTTGTATCATCTTCTACACAATATATGAGCTTGTCATTATTCATATGCTACCTCACTCGCATCAATATCCTTGTGTTCGCCTGTTATCGAAAATATAACCCATTCTGCTATATTGACAGCATGATCTCCTATTCGCTCCAAATATTTTGCTACCATTAATAAATCCATTAGTTGGGCGCCCATTTCAGGTTCCTTCATCAAGAGTTCAATCAAATCGTTTCGCACCTTAATAAAAAGATCATCAACAATATCGTCTGATTCTATAACGGATTTCGCAAGGTTTAAATCTCTTTTCACAAAGGCATCTATGCTTGCTGTTACCATCTTCTTAGTTGCTTCTCCCATTGCAGGGATTGTGACCAAAGTCATTACAGATGGACTATCTGAAAGCAGAATAGTAATCTCCGAAATATCCGCAGCCTGATCTCCAATTCTTTCCATATCCGTAATCATTTTCAATGCAGCAGAAATAGTTCGTAAGTCTCTGGCAACAGGTTGCTGCTGCAATAATAGTTTTAAGCATAAATCTTCAATTTCTTTTTCCTTATAATCAACCTGCATATCAGATTTGATTGCTCTATGGGCTTCATCCTTGTCTAGATTACAAAGGGCTTTTACAGCGCTCGATATAGCTTCCTCTACTAGTGACCCCATATGAATCAATTCTGTGTTAAGTTGTTCAAGTTGTGACTCAAATTTATTTCGCATCATCCAAACCTCCCTGTAATATAATCTTCAGTTCGCTTATCTTTTGGCACCGAAAAGAGTTTTTCTGTATTATCAAATTCAATCAAATCTCCCATAAGCAAGAATGCTGTTTTATCCGAAATCCTTGTTGCCTGTTGCATGTTATGCGTTACGGTAACAATAGTATAATGCTTTTTCAATTCAACTACAAGGTCCTCAATTTTGGCCGTAGATATTGGGTCAAGTGAACTAGTAGCCTCGTCCATAAGCAAAACTTCTGGTTTGATAGCTAACGCTCGAGCTATACATAATCTCTGCTGTTGGCCGCCTGATAATGCTAATGCCGACTTTTTTAGTTTATCTTTCACTTCATCCCAAAGTGCGGCCTGTCTCAGGCTTGTTTCCATGATTTCATCTAAATCTGTTCGATTATTAATACCGTGACGTCTTGGCCCGAAAACTACATTTTCATAAATAGATTTTGGAAATGGATTTGGTTTCTGAAATACCATACCTATTCTTCTTCTCAGAAGGACAACATCTGTTGAATTTCCTAAAATATCTTCTCCGTCCAACTTAATTGATCCGGTTACTCTAGTTCCCTCCGTTAGATCGCACATACGATTTAATGTTTTAATTAAAGTTGATTTCCCGCATCCAGAAGGGCCTATTAATGCGGTAATCTTATTTTCCTCAATATCCATACTTATGTTGTTTAATGCTTTGAAATCGCCATAGAAAAAATCAAGATTTTCTATATTCATTTTATATGACATATTCTCCTCCTACTCCATTCTGTTCTGATATTTGTTTCTTAAAATTATTGCTACTGCATTAGCAGATAGCAATAACAATAGTAGCACAATTATCCCTGCTGCGGCTATGTGTTGAAAATCCTCTTGCGGCCTTGAAGTCCAGTTATATATTTGTACTGGCAAAACCGTGAACCAATCGAAAGGGCTAGAAGGCAAGAATGCAATATATCCAGCAGCTCCGACCATAATTAACGGAGCCGCTTCGCCCATCGCTCTCGATAAAGCCAAAATGGAGCCCGTCAAAATTCCTGGCATGGCATATGGCAAAACAACTCCTGTTACTGTCTGTAGCTTTGTTGTCCCAAGAGAATATGATGCCTCTCTAAGAGATCTAGGGACACTCTTAATAGCTTCTTGCGATGCTATGGTTATGACTGGAAGTATGAGAAGTGTCAAAGTTAATGCCCCAGATAGTATGCTTCTATCAAATCCCAATGCTCTCACAAACAATGCTAGACCGAGTAAACCGTATACTATTGATGGCACTCCTGCAAGGTTCGATATATTTAACTGAATGATTTTGTTTAATAATTTTTTTGGGTCCGTATACTCTTCAAGATAAATAGCTGTTCCGACTCCAAGTGTCAACGCAAATACTGAGGTTAGCCCTATGGTCCAGATGCTTCCCACCAATGCGGACACAATTCCTGCCTTTGCAGGGAATCTTGATGGTAGACTTGTTATAAAGTCCCAGTCTAGCCAACCTAAACCCTTACTGAAAATATCAAAAAGAAGCAAAGATAAGGCGGTTATAGAAAATAAAATACAACCCATTAACAAGAAATGGAATAAAATATTTTTCCTATGCCTTGCTTTATATAGTTTCATATCCATCTAATATACCTCCCTGTTTCTTTTTATTATTTCTTTTGCAATCAAATTCATCACAAGGGTCATTAAGAATAAAACTGTACCTACGGCAAACAATGTCCTATACTCTATGGTTCCTTGTTGTACATCCCCCAAAGCCATATTCACCATAAATCCCGTCATAGTCTGGATGCTTTGCATTGGGTTGAATGTCAATATTGGACTTTGCCCTGCGGCAATGGCAACGATCATCGTCTCTCCAATTGCTCTGGAAATCGCCAGTACAAAAGCAGCCCCAATGCTGGAAATCGCCGCTGGAATTGTTACATTCAAAGCTACTTCGAATCTTGTGGACCCTAATGCGTAGGCCCCCTGTCTCAAAGAATCAGGAACAGCCATCATAGCATCTTCACTCATAGAAGCAACCATAGGCAATGTCATAATACCAACTGCAAAACTTGCACTGGCGGCATTAAATACTTGCGTCCCTGGCATAATAGACTGAATGATAGGAGTTATAAAAGTTAAAGCGAAGAAACCATAAACAATAGATGGAATTCCTGCCAGTATTTCCAAAATTGGTTTTATTATTTTTCGTACTTTTTTATGTGCATATTCACTGAGGTAAATAGCACTTCCTAATCCTAAAGGCAATGCAATTATACTTGAACCAATAGCGATCATCATAGTGCCAACTATAAGTGGTAAAACGCCAAAGCTACTGGGCTTTAAGGTTGGTGTCCATTGAGTTCCCGTAAAGAACTCTATTATTGAAACTTCTTGGAAAAAGACAAATGTTTCTTCGAATAAAATAAATACAATTACTGCAGTAGTTATAATTGAGATTGCAGCAAATGCCATTAATATTTTTTTTACTATCTTTTCTGTGGCGTACAGTTTTTTTATGTCTAAAGGTGTTGCTCGCATAGCTCCTCCTAGTTAATTAAAGAGAAATAGTACTTGCCCCATTGGGGCAAGTACTCTGTATAGTATATTTATTTTATTAAATTAAGGTTTGCTTCATATTCGTTTGCATTTAATGCTACAAATCCAACTTGAGGTATTAGCTCTGCGCCAACAGTATTTATGAATTTTACAAATTCAACTACTTCTGGTCTTTCAAGAGATGTTTTCTTAATATATATGAACAGTGGTCTTGATAGTGGTGCATAGCTTCCATCTGCAATTGTTTCGAAAGTTGGTAAGATTGGGCCGCTTCCATTATCTACAGCGACTAATTTTAGCTTGTCCTGGTTTTCTTCATAATATGAGAATCCGAAAAAGCCCATTGCATTTTTATCCCCTGCTATACCCTGCACTAAGACATTATCATCTTCACTTGCAGTAAAGTCCGGACGGATAGCACCCGCTTCGCCATTGATTGTCTCAGTGAAGTAATCAAATGTTCCTGAGTCAGTACCTGGTGCATAAAAATTAATTGTTTCATTAGGCCATTCTGGTCTGATGTCACTCCATAACTTTACAGTACTATCTGGTTTCCAAATCATATTTAATTCTTCAACTGTCAAACTTTCTACCCAAGTGTTGCTAGGATTAACCAAGATCGAGAGGCCATCATAAGATATCTGCATTTCGATAAACTCAATCCCTGCTGCTGCAGCCGCTGCTGCTTCTTTTTCTTTTATCGGTCTAGATGCATTGCTTATATCAGTTTCGCCTGCAATGAATTTTTCAAAACCGCCGCCTGTACCTGATACGCCAACTGGAACTTTTACTTCAGGATAGGTAACACTGAACTCTTCTGCTACCGCTTCTATAATTGGGAATACTGTGGATGAACCGTCAATAGCGATAGTTCCTGTTAATGCTGGCTCCTGCGATGCTTCGTTGCCTGCTCCGCATGCTCCAAGACCAAGTGTTAAAATAGCAATCAAGATTAAAGAAATAATTTTTTTACTTTTATTCATTTTATTCTCCTTCAAAATATGTAATATTTGTTTTAATTTTCTTCATAATACAATACCTATGTAAGGATTTTTCGTTGATATATGTAAAGTTTATGTAAAGTTTCCAGTAATGAAAAATCGGTTGTGTAATTTCTGTTTTTAGTTAGGTTTGGAAGAGCCTAATCTAACTTTTAATTCAAATTACGAATTTGATCGCCATTGTCGCTGTATAAATTTTTACTTTTAGGCCTTCAATTCCATTGCGGCTAGGAATGGGGTCTTTGAATAGATTCTCGTTCCCATTTCAGCATCAAGTAGGTAGATGGCCTTGCCATCCATGCCCATTGTCTTGAATTTGTTGAGATTGGTGTTGGCTGAGTTTTCTTCCTGAACCTGCTCATCAATAAACCAGTTCAAAAACTGTACAGTCTTATAATCCATCTCTTCATTGGCTGCCTTGACTATCTGGTAGATGGAGTCTGTTATGAACTCTTCATGCTTTACTGTCTGCTCCAAAATATCAATTGTGTCCTTAAATTCCCACGTAGGTTTTGCTAGCTCCTGAAAAATAGTGCGACCTCCGGTCTGCTGCATATATTGATAAAAAATCAAGGCGTGATCTCTTTCTTCCGCGGTCTGCACATAATACCACTTGGCAAATCCGTCAAGACTCATGCTTGAAAACCATGAGGACATCGACAAATAGAGAGTTGATGAGTAGAGTTCTTTGGTAATCTGATCATTGATCATTTTTTCAATTCTTGGATTAAGCACATGAATCCCTTCTTTCTTTTATAATTGAGTACATATTACCCAGTAATTATTTAAACAATCTTTGTTATTTCAATTGTTTAAAATTATTTGCAACGCCATATTTATAGACCCTTTTGGATATTATCAAAATCATACTCCCAAATAAATAGCATCCTATTACATCCCTTGGATGAATATCTCGGCCCTATTGGCAGCATTTTCTCTGATGTTATAGTAATAAAATGCATAATTATAGCTATGATATACGCCTTTGCCTAAAAATGCATTGCCTGGTGCAAGTAAATCTGCATCGGCAGTGCTGCATATTAAAACGCCTTTCGCTTTATCGACACGCGCATCGGCATAATTCGACACATTTACAAGTTTTTTATCCTTATTAATAAGCACGGAACCTAAGTTTTGATCTGCTGTAGCCAGTGTTTCCTCAGTTGTCCATGTTATTGGATTTATTACTTTTGCCCCAGGCACGGCTAACGGATTAAGGCCTTCCGCATCAGGCGCCTGAGTATTATAGGAAATTATAACCCCTGTATCATCTGGTCCTTGCGCAAATTTTAAGTGCGGATTTTGTGCTAGATACTCTTCAGTAATCGGGTAACCGATTATGTATGCTGCAACCATTCTTTTATAAACATCGGGATGCTCTTTCATATATCCTGATAGTAAATTTGCCAGAATATTTGATCCTTGTGAATGCCCTGCCAAAATAAATGGTCGGCCATTATTATAGTGTTTGATATAGTAGTCGAATGCCGCGGTTACATCTGAAGTCGGTATGGTCGCAACAAGCTTTTCCCTGTCGACTTGAGATAAGTCCAGTTGTTCGTAATAGGGGGCATAAATATTTGCAACGGTCAGAAATACTGAAGCTTGCGAATCTAATGCAATTTTAGCTCCTTCCATCATGGCTGGATCATCGATTTTACAAAAGCGCGGCTGCTCTGAGGTGATCTTTAGCCAAGTAGTTGGGCTCACATAAAAAACAT
>CAYRVM010000050.1:0-2633 GCA_964427575.1 uncultured Oscillospiraceae bacterium
AGAAAAGATGAGCAATTATAAAGAAAAAATCGAAAAAGAGGCAGCATATAAACTTTTTGAAAGTGACTTGAAAAAAAATAGTGATTTAAGCTTAATTCTGATGTATGGAAGCGAAGCTTATTTGATTCAATGGGCTATTTCGGAGTTGATTGGAAAATATATTAACCCCTTTACGAGGGATTTTGATTTAGTTAGGATTAATGGAATAAACTGTGAAATGGACACTATAAAATCTCATTGTGAGACATTGCCATTAGGATCTGAAAAGAAAATGGTTATAATAGAAAACTATAAAATCTTTTCTCTTGAAGAAAGTGAGCAAAGAGAGATTATAGATTATATTGATAAAATTCCTATGGGAGTTCTTCTTATTTTTGTTAATGAAAGTGCTGATTCTAGAAAACGTCTTTATAAATATATTAATGAGAATGGTACGGTGTATGAATTTAAAGCTCTTGATCAAGCAAATTTAAAAAAGTTCATAGAAAAACGAATGAAGATTGCTCAAAAGGGAATTAAACCTTCATTGATTAATGAAATAATACTAAAATCCGGGTATCTTGAAAAAAACTCAACTACCAATCTCTATGATATAGAAAATGATTTAAAAAAAATTATAGATCATTCAGACACCGGTGAAATTGTCTTAACTGATATAACGGAAACATTCACAGGCAATATGGAAAACGATATATTTGTTTTAGTCGATGCAGTATTAAAAGGCAAGAAGAGCATAGCCCTTAGCATGCTAAATAATCTATTATATTTTGGAGAAAACGAATATCGAATTCTTGCGATGATTTGCAGCCAACTTGAAAAACTACTAGTTGTTAAAGAAGTAAATGATGAATATGAAAACTTTGCACAAGTAATCGAAATACTAGGAATGAATGAATATGTCTTGCGAAAGAATATTACTATATCAAAAGGATATTCTCTTAGCAGATTGAGAAAACTATTATTAGAAGCTTATTCCATCGATGGAACGATCAAGAAAGGTAATCTAGATAAGAGGTTAGCTCTAGAAATGTTTGTCATAGCATCTTAGAATTAGTTGATGTCGTGTATAACATTTTTTACCCATTTCTTAGATCTGAATCTGTAGAAGCACAGTATAAACTTTACTATTTCTTCGCTTTGTGCAAGTAATACAATGAAGTACACAGGTAACTGTAGATAAAAAGCGCCAAAGAAAACTAAAGGCACACCAATTAACCAAACACAACAAACTTCAATTATCATGGCGAATCTTGTATCGCCACCAGCCCTGAATGGTCCGGTAATATTTATTCCATTGAATACTTTAATACTCATAAAAAGACCGTATACAAGCAATATATTTCTAGCATATGATTCGCCCTGAGGTGTAAAACTGAAAAGATTTAAAATAAATGGTGAAATAATGATAAGTAAAGCTCCTGAGATTGCTCCAACTAAAACGGATAATCTCAGTATTTTTTTTGCCTTAATAAAGGCATAATCAAGTTCCCCTGCTCCAAGACGTTTGCCAACTAATATTAAAGTGGCATCACCTAAGCTGAATGCAATCAAAATAAAGAGCTAGAGGATGAGCTAATCAATCAAGTTCACCGGCTCCAAGGCGTTTGCCAACTAGGATTAAAGTCGCATCGCCTAAGCTGAAAGCAATCAATATGAAGAGAGTGTTTATGGTGTTGCTTGCTTGAACTGAAGCAAATTCAGTTACACCAAGGCGACCGTAAGCAGCATTGTAAGATGCCATTCCTAAACCCCACATAACTTCGTTGATTGTTGTGGGCAAGGCATTGTAGATAATTCGTTTAACTAAGTTGAAGTTATAAGAGAAAAACTCTCTTAATTTACCGGAGATAATGTTTTTCCTGATAAAGATTATATATAAGACTAAAATTAGCTCTAAACATCTAGCGGTTACAGTAGCTACTGCAGCTCCCTGAACACCTAATTCAGGGAATCCAAACTTGCCAAAGATCAATAGATAGTTTAAGCCAGTGTTAGTCAAAAAAACGAAGATGCTAATATAAAGAGGTAGTTTTGTTTGCTCAGTAGTTCTTAAGGCAGACAATAATGGGACAGAGATGCTTAAGGTCAAAAAAGTGAAGGATGCTGTCGACACGAATATTGAACCAGTTTTAATAATATCTTTGTTATCTGTAAAAATTGAAAGGACAGCCTCTGGGAAGAAAAAGGCGGGGATAAAAAATAACAAACTCAAAGAGAAGCTTATCGTGATTGCAAATCCAATTACTTTTCTAATGCTTACTAAATCATTTGCACCCCAAAATTGGGAGATGAAAGTTGAAGCACCACTGGTCAAGCCAAAAAGCATCATATATTGGATAAAGTAAAGTTGCACAGAAAGCCCAACTGAAGCTAATTCCAACTCACCCAAGCTTCCAATCATCAAGATATCTACAAGGTTTAATGTAGTCGATATTAAACCTTGCAAGGCAATAGGAAGTGCAATTGTTAGTATAGTTTTATACAAGGTTTTATTATTTATTATTAAAGGGGCCTTATCCATTGAAATATCCTTCATCAAAACAAAATTATTTGTTCGCAAAAGTGATTTTGCGAGGGCAAATAGTAAGAAAATATGATACATAATTAACAATGCTTGTTAATCAATTGAATTT
>CAYRVM010000050.1:2643-8250 GCA_964427575.1 uncultured Oscillospiraceae bacterium
AACAAGCAGCTTCTGATGAAGAAAAAGAAGAGCTACAAATAGCATTAAATGAGTACAAATCGGCTCAACAAACAATAGTGAGAAGACTTTCTCAATACTGAAACACTCATAAAAGTTATTTCGCTATATTTGTTCATTTAATATTGGTATAGTTTTTGCTTATTAATTAGTATTGGTAAATAAGACATTAAAGGCACTAACAAAAGTTAATACTAGATTGCCAAGAAATGATGTACCATTTCTGTCAATCAATCAATAAAAAAATCAGGAGGAAAAAGAACTATGACATCAACAAAATGTGAATGCCAAGGTGGTTGTGAAGCTCCTTCATTTGAAGAACTAGCACCAGTTTTAGGAAAGTATGCAAAAGTACCTGGCAGCTTAATCACAATTTTACAAAAGACCCAAGATATTTACGGATATCTTACAATGGATGCAATACAATATATTGCAGAACAGACTGGCATTAAAGCAGCTAAGGTTTACGGTGTTGCAACATTTTACACACAATTTAGATTAAAGCCGATTGGAAAATATCTAATAATGCTTTGCCAAGGAACTGCTTGCCATGTAAATGGTTCGAAAATGATTGAAGAAGCACTTTGTGAAGAATTAGAAATTAAGGATGGCGAAACTACTGCTGACGGACTATTCACTCTAAATAACGTAGCATGCCTCGGTTGTTGCAGTTTATCTCCTGTAGTAATGATAAACGATGAAACCTACGGTAAACTTACAAAGGAAAGTATTAGAAAAATTATTAAAGAAATCAAAACTAATGAAATTGCGTAGGGGGTGAAATATATGAAAGTAGTAATTGGATATGGAAGTTGCGGCATAGCAGCCGGAGCAAATAAAGTATATAACGAATTTGAAAAACAAATTAAAGCTAAAAATCCAAAAATTATCTTAGAAAAAACTGGATGCATAGGGACTTGTTTTGTTGAACCTATGGTAGACATAATCGATGATAACGGTAAAAAACTTACCTATGTTAATGTTACGCCTGAACTTGTAACTGAAATCATGGATAAACATGTTTCAGATGGCAAAGTTTTGGATGATTATTTAATGCCGACTGAAGACTTAGAAATGATTAAAAAGCAAACAAGAATTGCTTTAAGAAATTGTGGACTTATTAACCCAGAAAATATCGACGATTATATTGCTAAGGGTGGATATGCTTCTGCAACTAAAGCAGTAACCAAAATGACACCGGATGAAATAATTGCTGAAATAAAGACATCTGGACTTAGAGGCAGAGGTGGTGCTGGTTTCCCAACATGGTTTAAGTGGAATGCAGCAATGAAATCTCCAGGACCAGAAAAATATATGGTCTGCAATGCTGATGAAGGAGATCCAGGAGCATTCATGGATAGAAGTGTTCTTGAAGGTGACCCACATTCAGTAATCGAAGGTATGATTATTGGCGGATTTGCAATGGGAGCAATTGAAGGTATTTTTTATGTTAGAGCAGAATACCCGCTTGCAATAATTAGACTTGAAAAGGCAATTGAACAAGCAAGAGCTAAGGGTTTCCTAGGTAAAAATGTATTTGGAACCAACTACAACTTTGATATGAGAATCAAGGCTGGAGCTGGAGCATTTGTTTGCGGTGAAGAAACTGCATTAATCGCATCTCTTGAAGGTGAAAGAGGAATGCCTAGACTTAAGCCACCGTTCCCAGCACAGAAGGGCTATTGGCAAAAGCCAACCAATATTAATAACGTTGAAACCTTTGCAAATGTACCTTGGATTATGACAAACGGTGGATCTGCATTTGCTGCTATCGGTACTGAAGGAAGCAAGGGAACTAAAGTATTTGCTGTAACAGGTAAGGTTAAAAAGGGCGGATTGGTTGAAATACCAAACGGCTTAACTATAAGAGATGTTATATTTGATATTTCAGGTGGAATTAGAGATGACAAGGAATTTAAAGCAGTTCAGATGGGTGGACCTTCTGGAGGATGTATTCCAAAGGATTTATTAGACACTGTAATCGATTATGAAGCAATCAACAAAACTGGAGCTATTATGGGTTCTGGCGGGATGGTTGTAATGGATGAAACAACTTGTATGGTAGATATGGCTAGATTCTTCTTAGATTTTACTAAAAAAGAATCTTGCGGAAAATGTACTTATTGTAGAGTTGGAACAAAAAGAATGTTGGAAATTTTAGAAAGAATAATTGCTGGTCAAGGAAAAGATGGAGACATTGAATTACTTGAAGAACTTTCAAATAAAATCAAAGAAGGTTCTATGTGCGCCCTTGGTGGTACTGCCCCAAATCCAGTTTTAACAACAATAAAATACTTCAGAAACGAATATGAAGATCATATCTACAAGAAGAAATGTACAGCACATTCTTGTACTAATCTTTTAACATTTACAATTGTTGAAGATAAATGTACAGGATGTACTTTATGCGCTAGAAAATGCCCAGTTAAAGCTATTGCAGGTGAACTTAAAAAGGTACATACAATTGATCAGGAAACTTGCATCAAATGTGGTAAATGTGTAGAAACTTGCAAATTTAAAGCTATTATTGTGGACTAAGGGGGAAGGTGAATTCAATGAAAAAATTAAGAATTAATATAAACGGCAAAGAAGTCATCGGACATCCTAGCCAGACAATTTTAGATGTAGCAACCGAAAACGGAATTTTCATTCCAACGTTTTGCTATGATGAAAGAACTCATATTCATGGAGCGTGTGGTATTTGCGTAGTTGAAGTTGAAGGAATGCCAAAGCTTATGAAGGCTTGCGCTACTGAAATCGCAGATGGATTTGTAATAAAAACTGACACAGCTAGAGTCAAAGAACTGAGAAAGACAAATCTTGAATTATTGCTTTCAGATCATATCGGAGATTGTGTTGCTCCTTGTACATTAGCTTGTCCTGCACATACAGGATGCCAAGGTTATGTAGGATTGATTGCAAATGGAAAGTTCGAAGAAGCAATTTCATTAATTAAAGACTCTATTCCTCTTCCAGGAGCTCTTGGAAGAGTCTGCCCTCATCCTTGTGAAGATGTGTGTAGAAGAAAGCTCGTTGATGAACCTATTTCTATTCAGTGGCTTAAGAGATTTGCTTCTGACCAAGACTTGGGTAGTGACGATCCATTCATGCCTAATATGGCGCCATTTAGCGGCAAGAAGGTTGCTATTGTTGGAGGTGGACCATTAGGTCTATCAGCAGCATTCTTCCTTAGAAAAGAAGGCCACGATGTTACCATATTTGAAGCAATGCCAAAAATGGGAGGGATGCTTAGATATGGTATTCCTGAATATAGACTACCAAAAGAATTATTAGATGAAGAAATATTCCTAATTGAAAAAATGGGAGTTAAAATGTTGACCAATACTAACATCGGCAAGGATGTCAAGTTTGATTCTTTAAGAAAAGACTATGACGCTGTGCTTGTTGGAATTGGAGCTTGGCTTTCAACAGAAATCGGATGCCCAGGTGAAGATGCCAAGGGAGTTATTGGTGGGATCGACTTCTTACGTAAAGTAGTAAGAAATGAAGAAATTAAATTGGGCCAAAATGTAGCAATAGTTGGCGGTGGAAACACAGCAATGGATGCTTGCCGAACAGCAATCAGACTTGGCGCAAAGAATGTATATAATATTTACAGAAGAACTAAGGATGAAATGCCTGCAGACAATATTGAAATAGTAGAAGCTGAAGAAGAAGGCGTTATATTTAAAAACTTAACAAATCCTTTAGAAATAATAAAAGATAAGAATGGTAATGTTAAGCAAGTTAGACTTCAGAAGATGGAACTTGGGGAACCTGATGCTAGTGGCAGAAGGAGTCCAAAGGCTATACCTGGTGCTGAAGAAATCATTGATATTGATACTATGATTGTAGCAATAGGCCAAGCAGTTGATCCTACAGGCCTTGATGGTTTAATGTTAACAAAGAAAAATGGAATAGTCGGTGACGAAGATACATTTAGCACAAACATTGATGGTGTATTTGTAGGAGGAGACTGTTTCAATGACAAAATTACTATCGCAATTGAAGCAATCGGCCATGCAAAGAAAGCATCTGCTATAATTGACAACTATCTAGCTGGCGAAAGAGTTAAATTCGTAAAACCTTATGGTGTTGAAAGAACTGATTTAACCGAAGAAGACTTCGAAGATAGAGAAAGAAAACTTAAATCAAAGATGGATCACCTACATCCAGAAGACAGAAAAGACAACTTCAGTGAAGTTGTACAAGGCTTTGATATAGAAGCAGCTATTGAAGAAGGAAAGAGATGTCTTGAATGCGGATGCCACGATTTTTACGAGTGCAAGCTTGTTGATTTTGCAAACGAATATGATGTTGCTCCTTCTAGAATCTCTGGAGATATAAATAAAGTTGATTACGAAGATACACATCCATTCATTCAAAGAGACCCAAATAAATGTATTGTTTGTGGTCTATGTGTGAGAGTATGCGATGAAGTAATGGGAATTGGTGCATTAGGTCTTGTTAACAGAGGTTTTGAAACAATAGTTAAGCCAACAATGGAAAGACCACTTGCAGAATCTGGATGTATTTCATGTGGACAATGCATAAGCGTATGTCCAACAGGAGCACTAGGTGAAAGACTATCAATAACAAAGCCGGTTCCACTACCAACAGAAGAAACTGATACGACTTGCTCATTCTGCTCAATTGGATGTAGTTTAAATCTCGAAACTTATGGCGGCATGTTATATAGAGCTGTTGCAGATAGAGATGGAGTAGTAAATCATGGACTTAGTTGTGGTAAAGGTAAATTCGGATTTGATTGCTTTATTAGCGAAGGCAAGTTACTTGATCCTATGGTTAAGAAGAATGGACAATTTGAATTTGTCGATTACCATGAAGCTTTTATGTTAACAGCAAAAAAAGCTCAATCAATTGGAGCGAAATATGGTAAAGATAAAGTAGCCGTTTCCATTTCTGACAGATATACAAATGAAGAAGCATATACAATTAAGAAGTTCGCAGATTCAATTGGAGCAAAAACCCTTTGCTTTAATAATAGAACAAGCGGAATCGAAAAAGTATTAAATGTAAATGCATCTCCAAATACAATGGATGAGCTTTCTGCAACAGATTTAATCATTGTTGCGGGATTTGCTAGGGCGAACAACCCAGTAATGATTTTAAAATTAAGAGCCGCTGCCGAAAATGGAGCAAAAGTTATTGTAATAAACCCAGGAATTGAAGAATTTGATTATGATTTCGCGTTCAAAACTCTTAATGTTAAAAACGATATAATAGTTCTAAAAGAAATTGCAAAAGCTTTGCTTGATGCTGGAAAAGTATCAAAGGCTGAAGGCTTTGATGATTTTAAAAATAGCTTGAATAAAGTTTCTCCAAGCGAGGATGCTAAAGAAGTAGCAGACTTATATATTAAGGCTAAAAGAGCAATGATTGTTTTTGCCCAAAATGCTATAACAACTGATGCAGCTACATTAATAGCAGATATTGCGGTTCTTTCCGGACATATTGGTAAAGCAAGGGATGGCATACGTCAAGTTAAGTCTAAAAATAACAGCCAAGGTATAATTGATTTGGGAATAACTGGAAAAGATTGGATTAACGAAAACGCCTCGGATGTTG
>CAYRVM010000050.1:8260-9303 GCA_964427575.1 uncultured Oscillospiraceae bacterium
TAAGTCCAAAAACAATAGTCAGGGTATTATTGATTTAGGAATAACTGGAACTGCTGATGATATGGAAGGTGTAAAAGCACTTCTTGTATTTGGAGAAGATCCTGATTTTGATACTTCGAAATTAGAATTCTTGATGGTTTCTGATACTCATATGACTAAGACAGGAGAAAAAGCAGACGTGATTATTCCTGGAACAAGTTACGGATCTACAGATGGTACATTTACAAATACTGAAAGAAGATTACTGGCAGTAAGAGCAGCAATTGATGAAGACGTTCCTTATAGCAACTTTGAAATAGCTGCAGAACTTGCTCATGTATTCGAAGTTGAAATGCCATTTGATGATGTTACAGATATTGTTGATGAAATGGAATGCAACCTAGAATTCTATAGATACTCTGAGCTTAATGAAATCTATGGCGGAGTACTATGTGAAAATGTTAATGCTAAATTTGTAACTGTTGGTGAAGGGAAATTTGCCGATCAATTAAAGAATACAGATCAATTAATGAATATGATTTCAGCAAAATTGCCAAAACCTGTTAGGCAAAAAAGCGTTAGATAAAGTTTAAATACGCTTTATCAAACAAATATATTATCAAATAAAAAGTTTAAGGCCTAATGCTATTAAAAGCATTAGGCCTTTTGTATTTTTAAAGTAAATATAAGGTTTTAGTTATTTATTCCCAACCTATCAATTGCTTTTCTAACGGTACTCGAGGAAAGTAGTATCAATGTAATACCGCCTTCTACACCTATATAAGTGATATTGTAAAAAAGCGACCAAGATAGTGGATTAAAATTATCTGGAGTATATGATGCGAAAAATAATACCCCAGACAAAACACTGAAAAAATATCTTGAAGAAATACCTAATAAATATCCTTTGATTAAGCCATATTTCTTATGTGCAAGAAATCCTGAAAAGCCTAAAGCCCCAAACGCAAAGGGATAGTCAAAGAATAGTTGGAGTGGGTGAATAATAAACGGTGATATTACTAAGTTTAGCAAACCAACGCATATGCCGGACATTACTCCTATTC
>CAYRVM010000051.1:0-9262 GCA_964427575.1 uncultured Oscillospiraceae bacterium
AATGAGTCTTAACGATTACCCATACATAATTAGCGATGAGGATTTCATAAAAATCGTCACCATAATAAGACTTTCAGTTCCTTACACTGGTATCATTCTTTCCACTCGCGAAGGTGGGGATTTTAGAGAAAAAGTTATTGGCGTTGGTGTTTCTCAGATCAGTGCGGGTTCTTGCACCGGAGTCGGCGGCTATGTTGATGAATACGAAGCAGTCGAAAAAACCAAAATAGACACAAAACAATTTGAGGTAGAAGATCATAGGTCTCCTCTTGAAATATTGAAGGGCCTATGTGAGGATGGATATATTCCGAGTTACTGTACCGCTTGTTATAGACAAGGGCGTACTGGAGATAGGTTCATGCGCTTAGCGAAGTCTGGGCAAATCAATAATGTTTGCCTTCCAAATGCATTAATGACATTTAAGGAATACTTGATCGATTATGCGGATGATGAGCTTAGAGAAACCGGAAAAGCCTTGATTGAAAAATCCATTAATGACATAAAGTCAGAAAAAGTTAAAGAAATGGTAAAAGAGCAGCTTAAAAAGATTGAATCTGGTACAAGGGATTTATACTTATAATTTAAAATAGTTTCTACTGATAGTGAGTTATATTTATTGAAAGTAGCTTAATACAAATATAATATATATCGATAATAGGAGAATGAAATGCAGACAACACCAAACGCAAATAGACTTCATATAGGAATTTTCGGCAGAAGAAATGCTGGCAAATCCAGCTTGATAAATAGCATAACTGGGCAGAATATTGCTTTGGTTTCGGATATTGCGGGGACGACCGCGGATCCGGTGTACAAGGCAATGGAGCTCCTACCAATCGGTCCGGTGGTAATAATCGACACCGCCGGAATTGATGATGTTGGGGAGCTCGGTTATCTAAGAGTTTCAAAAACCAAGGAAGTAATTTCAAAGACTGACATTGCCTTTTTAGTTTTCCCCGCTGACGCGCCATGGCCACTTGATTTAACTTTGGAAAATCAGTGGTATGAAGATCTTAAGAAAGCTGGGATCCCAATCATTGGGATCTTAAATAAGTGCGATCTATCTCCAAGAATTGATCTAGCACAAAGTAAGAAAATTTCTAAAGAAGAAGTTTATAAATTGGATACATTAGGTGCGCAGAATTCGTGTAGCGGCTTGGATGATAATTTCGATATACTTAATGAAAAGCTAGATGTTTTAACTGAGAAGTTTCCTATTCCATTTGTAATGACTAGCATAAATGATTTGAAAACTATTGAAGAACTTAAGAAAGTCTTGATTGAAAATGTGCCTTTTTACGAAAAGGATGTCCTAGTATCTGACTTATTTAACCCTGGAGACATAGTTTTACTGATTGCCCCTCAAGATATCCAGGCTCCAAAAGGTAGATTGATACTTCCTCAAGTTCAAGTTATGCGAGATGTTTTGGATCATAAAGGCTTGCTAATCACTGTTACTACTGACAAGCTATCTGAATTGCTCGGAAAGCTAAAAGAAATGCCCGCTTTAGTTGTTACAGACTCTCAGGTATTTGAAATAGTAAATAAAATTTTGCCTGAAGATATACCTCTGACTTCCTTTTCCATAGTAATGGCAAGATACAAGGGTGATCTTTCAGCCTTCGTTGATGGAGCTACCGCAATTGGCCAACTTCAGGATGGTGACAAGGTTTTAATTGCTGAGGCCTGTACCCACCATGCTCTCCAAGGAGATATTGGCAGGGAAAAGCTTCCAAGATGGCTTGGAGAATTTACAGGGAAAAACTTAATAGTAGAAAAAAAGACTGGCATAGATTTTTCTACAGATTTATCTGAGTATAAACTTGTAATTCATTGTGGTGCGTGTATGTTCAATAGAAAACAGATGATGTCGCGAGTAATTTTGTCAAAAAATCAAAACGTTCCGATTACAAATTACGGAACGGCAATTGCTTACATGAACGGCATTCTACCTAAGGTAACAAAAGGACTATAATATATTATAAAATTTCTGTTAGAACTGGCTCATATAAAGGTAAATCAAGTAATTGACTCTATCATATAAAGCAATATAGATAATTGTTGAGGCGACTATGAAAGGCCCGAGGGCTTGGTAGTCTCCTCTTTTTAATTTCTTTGCAAGCATGAGGGCTATGAAATAAAGCCCGCTGATTAGTATTGTAAGTATTAGCACAATTATAATTCCATATGTCCCTACTAATATTCCTACCGCAGCTAAAAGCTTGACGTCGCCGAAACCCATGGCTTCCTTTTTTAATATAAAGGACCCGATAAATCCGATGGCAAATATGATTCCCCCTCCTATTAAAGCCCCTAGTAGTGGAGAGTAAAAGGTAAAGTGGAAATATGGAATAGCTCCATTTATTCTGGTTTCATACATTTCTAGGGCATAAACTAGAATCCCGCTAACGCCAAGAGCTACAGCAAGTTGATCGGGAATAATCATATATTTTTTGTCGGAAATGCCCACTAGCATCAAAATGATACATGGCAAGAATAATAGAAGCATATATAAGTTAAATGTGTATTGTAGAATAATAAATAGTAATACTATCGAGTACAATAGGCTTAGTGCAAATCCATTCTTCTTGAATTTTAACTTACCTTCTTGCATCAATTCATCATCAGGAGTTTCTCCGTAATCTACCATCCACTTCGCTGGCATCTTATTGAAAATTAAGACAGTCAAATAGCCAGCTCCAATGCCGGCTACTATGGCAAATGTCCCAAATAATATAATATTGATTATAGATAACATCGAAATCAAAACTATCTCCTAAATTACAATACCTCTTCAGTATCCGCTATTTTTTCCAAGAGCTCTTTAAGTCTACGATTTGATTGAAAACTTTCACATCGCCTTTTGTTTCGTAAGCATCTGCAATGTAATATCCATGTCTGAAGAATTGGAATCTTTCTTCCGGCTTAGCGCTTTTTATAGATTCTTCACAGTAGGCATCAAATTCCTTGATAGAATCTTCATTGAAGACATTTTCTCCGTTTTCATTCTCAATCATAAGGTAATTGTATGCCCTAACTTTTACTTTTGCAGCTGAAGCTCCGTCTACCCAGTGAATGGTTCCTTTTACTTTTCGTTCAGAGAAACCACTTCCACTTTTTGTCTGTGGATCATATGTGCAAAGCAGTTCGATAACATTGCCCTCATCATCAAGAACAAAGTCTTGACAGGTTACAAAGTAGGCCCCTTTGAATCTAACTTCATTGCCTTTAAATAATCTAAATTATCCCTTAGATGGTGCAAGCATAAAGTCCTCTTGCTCTAGAGAATTTAACCATCCTATTTCCCTTGGTTTCATCTTCCTTGCTATTTTCTATCTCTACCTCTTCAGATTGTCCTTCTGGATAGTTTGTAATAGTAACTTTCAGAGGATTTAGCACAACCATTTTGCTTTCAACCTGTGTTTGCAAATCTTCTCTGATGCAATGCTCAAGCATAGCAATATCCACTGTGCTATTTGCTTTTGAAACCCCAATTCTGTCACAAAAGTCTCTTATCGCCGAAGGTGTATATCCTCTTCTTCTAAGTCCTACAAGTGTTGGCATTCTTGGATCGTCCCAGCCACTTACTTGGCCATTGTCAACTAAGGCCTTCAAATATCTCTTGCTCATCAGCATATTAGTTATATTCAATCTTGCAAATTCTATCTGTTGAGGAGGTTGTGGCCATTCAAGCTCAGCTAATACCCAATCGTATAAAGGCCTATGGTCTTCAAATTCTAGTGTGCAGATTGAATGAGTAATTCCCTCTATGGCATCCTCGATAGGATGCGCGTAATCGTACATTGGATAAATGCACCATTGGTCTCCTGTGTTATGATGTTCAGCCTTGCTCAATCTATAAATAACAGGATCTCTCATATTCATATTCGGAGAACTCATATCGATCTTAGCTCGCAGAACTTTTTCTCCATCAGCAAATTTTCCGTTCTTCATTTTTTCAAACAAGTCTAAGTTTTCTTCAATGGCCCTTTCTCTATATGGGCTATGTTTTCCTGCCTCTGTTAAGCTGCCTCTATATTCTTTCATTTGATCTGCTGTAAGGTCGCAAACGTAAGCTTTGCCTTTCTTGATAAGTTGTACTGCGCACTCGTACATCTTATGGAAATAGTCGGAGGCAAAGAATAGCTCATCCCACTCAAATCCTAGCCATTTTACGTCTCCCTTAATGGAGTCAACATATTCTACATCCTCTTTCACAGGATTTGTATCATCAAATCTCAGGTTACATTTACCATTATATTTTTTCGCCGTCCCAAAATTCAGGCAAATTGACTTCGCGTGACCAATATGTAAATATCCATTTGGCTCAGGTGGAAACCTTGTATAAACCTTATCTCCATAGGTTTTGTTTTCGAGATCTTTTTCAATAATATTGTGAATGAAATTGGTGGATTCGCTCATTTTCTTATCCCCTTTCAGATATTAAATTCTGAAAAATATTATATCATAAAAATTGAGCATAATATCTCTTTTTTTAATTGTCATAGCCTTTAATCAGAACATTGTTAGCGTATTACCGGAATTTCCGAAATAAATTTTGTCTAAGGTGCTGCGTAATTGTAAATAACTAATTATTTTGTGTATTCGTTATATTTAAGTAATATATTTTTTATTTTTAGGTTTATTATTGATATTATTCTTATTATTTGCTATTATAAAGGAAATTATAAGGTGGTGTAAACAAATGGATTCAATTGATGTAAAAATTCTTGAAATACTCCAAAAGAATGGTCGTATTTCTCTATCAGATGTAAGCAACCAAGTTTCATTATCCTTGTCCGCAGTTAGTGAGCGCTTGAAAAAGCTCGAAGCTTCTAAGGTTATAAAGGAATATACCGCTATTTTAAATTCTGAATTGCTGGATAAAGAACTTTCAGTAATCATGAATATCAGCTTGGAAAACCCGCAAAGCACGAATGACTTCATTGCTTTCGTAAAGAAAGAACGCGAAATATTGGAATGCCACTACATCACAGGTGATTTTGACTATGCTTTAAAGATAACTACAAAGAACACTAAAACTCTAGAAGATTTGATGAATAGAATCAAAAGCGTTAAAGGTATTAAGAAGACTCAAACAAACGTCATCCTTTCATCTATTAAAAATTTATATAGTGTTAGCCCTGATTCAGTAAAATAGAAGCTATTTTCTTAGTTTATTAAAAGGAGGAAATTCCGATGATAATTGGTGTTCCAAAAGAGATTAAAAATAACGAAAACCGAATTGCTCTTACTCCAGGTGGTACTAGAACTTTGACTCGCCGTGGACATAGAGTTTTGATTGAGACAGAAGCTGGAATTGGAAGCGGATTTACTGACAATGAATATATAAGTTCTGGTGCTGAAATATACAAAAGCAAAGAGCAACTTTTTAAAGATGCCGATATGATAATGAAGGTGAAGGAGCCTCTTAAGGAAGAGTACCCTTTGTTCAAAGAAGGGCAATGCCTATTTGCTTACCTTCATTTAGCACCAAACCCAGATCTTACAACCGCTCTTCTCAATTCGAAAGTTAAGGGCATTGCATATGAAACTATTGAACTTCCAAATAAAACACTTCCATTGTTGGCTCCTATGAGCGAGGTGGCGGGCAGAATGTCGGTGCAGATTGGCGCCACCTTGCTCCAGAAGGCAAACGGCGGGTCTGGGATGCTGCTTGGCGGAGTTCCCGGAGTTGCACCAGCGGAAGTCGTTATAATCGGCGGCGGCAACGTAGGCTTGAACGCGGCTAAGATAGCTGTAGGTATGGGCGCCAGGGTTACAATCCTTGACATCAATGCTGCAAGATTATCCTATATAGATGATATATTCCTAGGTAGAATAACAACCCTGGCTTACAACGAATACAATTGTGAAGCCGCGGTCGCCAAAGCGAACCTGCTCATAGGCGCGGTCCTAGTTGCCGGTCAGAGCGCTCCAAAAACCGTCACCGAGGCAATGGTTAAGACCATGGCAAAAGGCTCTGTAATCGTCGATGTGGCCATAGATCAAGGCGGCTCCATTGAGACCATAGACAGAATAACAACCCACGACAACCCAAGCTATGAAAAACACGGAGTAATTCATTATTCTGTAGCAAATATGCCAGGAGCCGTACCAAGAACATCCACCTTTGCACTCGAAGCGGCAACCCTTCAATACGCAATCATGCTAGCTGACAAAGGCCCAGAAAAAGCGATGCTAGAAAACGAATCTCTTATGAAGGGCTTGAACACATACGATGGCAAAATAACTTGTAGCGGAGTGGCAAGGAGTTTAGAAAAAGTTTATGTCGATCCTTATACCCTAATCAAATAGCGAATTTACATACAAGTATTAAGCTAAATTGAAAATACCAATCCTAAAAATACTGATTCACGAAAAAGTAAGAGCCCGGAAATCCGGGCTCTTACTTTTTTCTAAAATTTATATTCCATTTTATTATCTATTTCTTCTTCAGGCTCTTAGGTTTTATACCTTTAACTTTTCCGCCTGTTTGACCAATTACTTTGCCACTATCTTTGCTTTTGTCAGTGCCCTTATCTTTGGCCTTGGCTTTATCTTTTTTCTTGTCTGCTTCAGCGGCAACCTTTTCAACTGAAACGCCTTTTTCTTTAGCTACTTTATAAGGATTGACTTTGCCACCCCTCGATTCTGCTTCCTTCTTAGCTTTTCTCTTTGCATCCCAAGTTGAATATAGAACCATTGCCGCAACCATTACGAACATCATTATTGTGCTGACTTGACTATCCTTAGCTACATCTCTAGTTTTGAAAGTTATAGTCTTAGCCGCTGATAAAGTTTGGCCCGAAGCCGCTGCTAGTTCGGGTGCGATTGTAACCTTGTACTCAGTATTCGGTAATAAGTCATTGCTCATTAACAGAGATACCTTAGTGTTGTCTTCTGGGGTATATAGCGCTTTAAACGGTACGCTTTTACCTGTTTCATCAACTACTTTAAAAGCTCTTGAGTTTGTAGCTTGAAGATTTTCTTCTCCGACATTGTCATTAAATGTTAGCTTAACCATAAGATTGACAGGTTCAAATCCTGTGCCTCCATCTTTTGGGTAAGTGTCAACGATCTCAAGGGTAGCCGCAAAAGCTACAGGAGCGCTTATCGTTATAAGTATTAATATGAGTGTAATTATTGAGCAAATTTTCTTCATTATTTCTTCCTCCCGGATTGATTTCGAATATTAATAAAAAATTCCTTTAGTATCTTTTGGCATTGTTCTTCTAATATGCTTGTCTCTATTTCAACAAAATGATTTAATCTTTCATCTTGTAGAATATTCATTAGTGATCCGCAGGCTCCTGTCTTTTTGTCCATGGTTCCAATATATATCTTGTCGAGCCTCGATAAAACAATCGCTCCTGCGCACATCGAGCATGGTTCCAATGTCACATACATTTCACATCCAGAAAGGCGCCATCCCCCAAGTTCTTTTGCCGCGTCTCTAATTGCGATCATTTCGCTATGATTGGTGGAATCCTTAGTTGTTTCAGTAAGATTATGCCCCCTACCTATAATGATTCCATCTTTTACAATAACTGCTCCTATAGGCACTTCTCCGACTTCTTGAGCAAGCCTTGCTTCATTGAGAGCTTCCCTCATAAATTCTTCTTTTGACATTATAACCTCTCGATAAAATTCTACATCATATTATCATAAAACTATTTGGTTTTCAATTTATATCTTCTTAAATAGCCTCTTCATGTCTTCGTCAATATATTGATGCTTAACCGTCTTTACGTTAAATTTAAAAATCTTAAAAATGAATTGAATTACATAACCTTGAGCTACAGAAAGAATCACAGTTCCAAAGCCAACCGTTCCGCCCAAAAAATAACCAGTTATAAAAACAGTTATCTCAATTGAGTTTCTGACAAACCTGACAGATTTTCCTGTCTTCTTGTGAAGCGCTACCATCACGCCATCTCTTGGCCCAGCTCCCAAGCCAGAACCTAAATATAAATATGAAGCAAATCCAATTATAAACATCCCCACCACTAGCATCAGCCACTTGAATATCAATGTCTGCGGTTCCGGCAAAAGGTTGTTGATCATTATATAGTCCAAGAACCAACCTATAAGAATCATATTCAATATTGTTCCAACGCCAACTTTTTCCTTAAAGAAAAAGTTAATAAAAACTATTACCAGACCTACTATAATGCTCGCTTGCCCCATAGTCATGCCAATCTGATTGCCTAGACCTTGGTGAAATACATCCCAAGGTGATAGCCCCAAATGAGCGTTCACGGTGCATACAATTCCAACCGAATATAGCAACAATCCTGTAACTAGTCTAACCATCTTAATAATCATAATTTCTCCAGGCAAATAGTTTATTAGCGATAACTGGCACGATGTTTACTTTACCATTTTTGGGCGCAATTTGATAGCCCCACCTTGATATTTTAAGTATTTAATATTATACTCAAAGTATATTTCGCTTAGGTAGGAGAGATAATTATGTGGATTGATATTTTCGTCTTAGTTCTGTTCTTATTATATTTGATAGATGGCTTTAGAAAAGGTTTTGTAAAAACAGGAATTGATACATTTGGGTGGATTCTTTCCATCGTCTTTGCCTTCGTATGGTACAAAAAAGTAGCAGAATTTATTAAGGAAAAAACTGGAATTGATGAGACTATATATACTTCCATAGATTCGAAAGTACAAGAAAGCTCAGGCAAAACAGTTGATGAATTCTTGAGTACTTTGCCTACATCCATAAGCACTACTATTAAAAATGCTGGCATCGATTTATCTCATAATTTAGCATCTGCTTTAACTTCTACAGTATTTAACATCTTCTGCTTTGTGGCAGTAGTATTCATAATCCGAATAGCCTTTGTTCTTCTTGCCACTTTGATTACAAAAGGTGGTAAGGATAATTTCTTAGGCTTCTTCGATAGATTTTTAGGCATCTTTGCCGGGGCAATCAAGGGAGTTTTAGTTATTTATTTCGTCCTTGCCTTGCTAGTTGGAATCATAGGCATCTCAAAGAGCGACTTTATTATCAGTAATCTTGAAAAAGCACCTTTCACAAGTTTCCTCTACGACCATAACCTAATATTTATTGCAGTCAAGGACGTTTTATAATATACTGTCCAAGTCTGGATTTGGATTCCAGGTTTGCCAAAAGCAATCTAAACAATTCAAAATCAAGTAAAGACATCTAAACGAACCCTGATTTGTCTGCGTAGCTCAGGGGATAGAGCGTCGGTTTCCTAAACCGTGCGTCGCAGGTTCGAAT
>CAYRVM010000052.1:0-9252 GCA_964427575.1 uncultured Oscillospiraceae bacterium
ATCTAGCAAATTAAGTACTGCAAATCAATTAAATTAATTGATGTATAATTATACAACAGTAACATTAAAAATGCAAATTTAGTCATATGCAAAACGTTGAGTTAATTATATATACGTTTCCTTACAAAAAACTTACAAGAATTTGGATTTATGCTTTGGAGGCGAAGTGCTTCTTAAAATACTTTATTACATAAGAAGAAAAAGAAATCAACTTCGAGAATAGAGCTATGATCATAATAGCCATTGTGAAGGGTTGATTGGGCATAACAATCATCATGAAGACGGCTATTGTGAAGAGGACCGTTGCCATTTTGCCGAATTTATTTGCTGGGATGACTGACTTTTTCTTTCGGAAATACATACTTATCCCGGCTAAAATTAGAATAGTTTCATTTATTAGGACGATAACTAGAATCCAGATTGGCATAGAGCCATAATAAGTTAAGCAGATTAAGGCAGTGAGTAGCATTAATTTGTCAGCCAAGGGATCAAGTACGATTCCTACGACAGTCACGACATCATATTTCCTAGCGAGGTAACCATCGAGCCAATCCGTAAAACCTGCAAGCAAAAAGATGAGCAGGGCGTAGATGTGGTTATACTCTATTGAAGAGAAAAACAGTACCGCAAAAGCTGGCACCATAAACATTCTAAGAATTGTTAGGGCATTCGGGACATACTTCATATAAACCTCTTTCATTAAATTGATTAGTTCATCCGCCTCCCGCGGGGCTAAGGAAGGAAAGCTGGTCGCCATCTTTTAATGCAACGGAAAGTCGCTTCCCCCCAATGATTGCTTTATTGTTTAAAAATATAACGGATTGCCCAGTCTGCTTTTTAGTAAGGATTGGGTAATCTTTTTCTATCTGAGTTAAAACATGATCCAAAGTTGGATAATCTGTTTCGTTAAATTCGAGTTTGGAGACGCCGCTTGAGACTCCCATCATGCCGAAAAATTTGACGGTTATCATGAGGTGTAGCCGCCTAGTCCGAGTTTTTTGAGTCTCCGCTGAGTCGGAACCCCGGCCGCGTCCCAGCCACGGATCTTGTAGTAGTCGCCGAGCATCTGGTCGAGTTTGACTTTACTGTCTGGGTCGGCCGCTCTCTGCAGTTCGCGGGTGAGTCGCTTGGGCAGGGTGTCGTCCGAGCCTTTGATGCCTTGTCTGATGTTGATGAGGCGTTCTAGGTTGTAGCCTCGTTCGCCGAGATCCACAAAGGTTCCAATATTCGTTTTAAAGCCTGTAACAACTTTGATTGAATATGGTTGAGCGAGGACGCTTTTTATATTGAAGCGTAGCATCCAGGTGTTGTTGTGAACGAAACCTACAATCCATCCCAAATATGGAACAACGCCATTTATAAATCTAACAAAAAGATTGTTTGGGTTTTTCAATACCGGGGTTGGCAATACTAAATATGAAGTGAATAGGCAGGTGCCCCCTGCTGATATGGCCTCCATCAAATCCTGGAAGAAGATGGTGAAGGCGGCTTTTCCCCTTGTGGTCTTTGGATCGACCAAAAGTCCCAAGCCTTCCATAACTACCATGTATCCACCGTTTAGATGACAGCCGCCGCGGTTTCCTGTCGCGTAGCCAAGTCCCATTCCTTGGGCTCCTCTAGGCTCGTATGCTGCAAGTTCAAGCCCTTTGACGTTGATGGCATACTCGCTACCACCATATTTCTCGGAGATCTTTCTTGTGCCTTCCGCCAAATCGTTGCCGATTCCTTCTCGTCTTGCTACCTTGCCTACTAATTCCTCAAGGCTAGTGTGATCTCCGAACTTCAATCCGTTGTCCCACAGTCCTTTTTCATTTAGCTCCATAGCAAGTCCAACTGAGCTCCCAAAAGTTATTGTATCTATTCCGTATTCATCGCAAAGATGATTTGCATTTAAAATTGTCTGCATGTCGCCATTCATTAGATTGCTTCCAAGCAGAGCTAAGGTTTCAACTTCAGGTCCCTTAACTTCCTTGCCGTTAACCATTACCACACGTCCGCATTGGATTGGGCAGGTTACGCAGCCTTTGTTTTTGACTAGAAAGTTCTTGGCTAGAGTTTCCCCATTAATGTTTTCAAATTTGTCAAAGGAGCCGCTGGCGTAGTTGCGCGTTGCAAGGAGATTTCTGAAATTCATTACGCTGACAAGCCCCGCGGTACCCAATCTGGGCAGTTGCTCGCCGGTCAAGGCATGGGCTTTAAGTTGCTTTATCCAGTTTAAGTTGTGTTTTTTGAAGCTTTCCTTGTCAAAAAACTCCAAGGTTCCTGTTCCGCTAGCAACAATTCCCTTGAGGTTTTTGTATCCGAAAACTGCCCCAACGCCTCCGCGCCCGGCAGCACGTTCTTCACTTATAACCGCGGAGTACCTGACTAGGTTTTCCCCGGCAATTCCAATTACTATCTTGCCGGAATTCTTTTCACCGAGCAAAGTCTGAGCTTCACCGGTGTTCTTTCCCCAGAGGTGATCTGCATTTTTTATCAATATTGAATCATTTGTTATTTCAAGGTAAACCCTATCTTTACTTTTACCAGAGATGATTAGGCCGTCATAGCCAGCCTTCTTTAAATGTAGTCCGAAATTTCCACCACAATTAGAAGAGATCAGTATCCCTGTCAATGGCGAAATAGTGGAGATGTTAAATCTGGATGAGCAAGGAGAGGTAGAGCCAGTCAATGGAGATGTAGTCACAACAATTATATTTTCATCGGAAAAAGCCTCAACTTTGTGATCGAAAGAATCAAATATAATTTTTGCTGCTAAAGTTTTGCCCCCAATGAATTTTTCCCTATCTTGCGGGGAAAGAGGATAATCAGTAATATCGCCTTTGCTTAAATCAATCTTTGCAATCTTTCCTGCGTACCCGTTCATGACGTTACTCCTTTATCATTTCGTAAATTGAAATAAAATCTTGAATCAACATTATTTTAGGCACTGGATAAAGAGGGTTCCCCTCTGAAATAGCCTGCTTAGCAAGCTTAGGAATATCAGCATCAACAATCCCTTTAATCTTATCTGGAATATCCATACTTTTATTCATTCTCCTAATTTCTTCGATAAACTTATTTGCTTTAACTTCAATAGTGTCATCTCTATCAGTGATGTGAAGCATGTCAGCTAGTTCCGAAAGCGTCTTATGGGCCGATTCTCCATACCACTCAAGTACATAAGGTAGAATTACAGCATTGGCTAGTCCATGAGGAACAGAATAGAAACCACCGAGAGTATGAGCAATAGCGTGGACATAGCCAACGTAAGCCCTAGTAAATGCCAAACCAGCCCAATAAGCCGCCCTCTGCATCTCAGCCCGCGCCTCGATATTCTTGCCATTTGAATAAGCCTCGTAAAGATGTTTATGAATCAACTTAACGGCGCTCCTCGCAAACTGCCAGGATTCGCTTGTATTGCTTCTTCCGATGTATGCTTCCACCGCATGTGTGAGAGCATCCATTCCGGTAGTTGATGTAATATGAGGAGGAAGATTTACAGTTAGTAGAGGATCTAATATTGCGGTATGAGGAATAAGAGCCATGTCATTGATGGCATATTTCTCATGAGTCAAACTATTTGTAACAACTGCAGCAACCGTACCCTCGCTACCCGTTCCTGATGTGGTAGGCACAGCAAACAGTTTTGGAATTCTCTTTCTAATTTTCAATAATCCTTTTAGTTGAGGAATGCTTTTATTTGGTTTTGCAACTCTAGCTCCAACACCTTTCGCGCAATCCAAAGAAGACCCACCACCAAAGGCAATTATTCCTTTACAATCGTTTCCTAAATATACAAGTAAAGCTTCTTCTATATTATCTATTGTTGGATTAGGTACAGTCTTGTCATAAATAACATACTTTATTTTATCTTTATCCAACCCTTTTAGAAGCTCATCCATAAGACCTAGCGACACAATAACCTTATCAGTTACAATTAAAACGCTCTTTATATCTTGCTTTTTAATCAATCCTGGGAGCTCTTTTATAACTCCAACGCCTTCTACTAAGATTGGATGGCGCCAAGGAAGAACGGGAGAAAAAAACTTGAATAATTCCTGATAAATCCTACAAAATAGTTTGTACATAAAAACACCTCTCCACTAAAAAAAACTACAATAAATCTCAGCAAACCTTAATTTGCCCTATAAACTTATTGTAAACTTATATAAATTCTTGTCAAATATTGTTATGTTTTTAAACAACATCCTTAAGGAAGATATTTGTGATATACGGATCAAATTGTGAGCCCGAACACTTCTGAATTTCAAGCAATGCATCGTTATGGCTGAAAGTCTTGCCGTAGGTCCGATTGGTTGTCATAGCGTCATAAGCGTCAGCAATAGAGATTATCCTTGCCTGAAGAGATATTTCTTCGCCCCTTAATCCTTTTGGATATCCGGAGCCATCCCATTTTTCTTGGTGCTCTAATACGTAATTTGCTATTTCGGAAAATTCATTGGCAGAGCTTAAAATCCTATAACCTATTTCACAATGCTTCTTAATTTCTACCCACTCTTCATTATTAAGCGATCCTACTTTATTGAGTATATTCTCGTCGATTCCTATTTTGCCAATATCATGCATAAGACCCGCAATTTTAATCTGGTTGACATCATCTTTTCCAATATCCATCCTATTGGCTATCGCTTCGCATATTTCGCTAACTCTTCTAGAATGTAACATTTCTCTGTTATTTTTCTCGAAAAGTGTATTCATGATTATATCAATTGTCTTACTTCTCATGCTTGAGCCTTCGTACAATTTATGTCTATACATATTGTTTTCAGTATTCTTAAAGACTTCCTGAATATCTTGTTCTTCGTGAACTTTAGTTTCAAAACCGAAAGAAATAGAAATATCTATTGAACCTACCTTTTCTCTTAACAAAAGATAAGTAATACGAGTTAGAATAGATGCTGCTTCTAGGCTATTTGTCTTTGGCAAAATAATTACAAATTCGTCTCCGCCAAGCCTTGCTATTATATCATCTCCACGGCAGCACTTTTTAATTGCATCTCCTACTTTTCTAATCAGGTCATCGCCGACTAAGTGACCAAAGGAATCGTTTATTAACTTTAGCCCATTAACATCACCCATAACGAGAGTAATTGGAAGATTACGTGCTATATCGAGTCGAGAAAGTTCCTCTTCGTAGAACCTACGATTATATAAACCTGTAAGTTGATCATGGTAGCTCAAATAAATGATCTCTTTTTCTGATTTTTTACGTTCTTCAATATTTCGGCTAACTCCTACCGCCTCAATATCTCCATCCGCGTTATACCTATATCTTGTTGAGGTTTCAACCCAAATAACCTTGCCATCTTTGCAAGGTTGTTTGATTTCATTTATATATGATCTATTACTTTCCGGATATTTTTTAAAAGTATTCATGGCTTTTTCGATGCCATCAATTACTTCAATAAAAGATTCAGGCGTCAAAGTATCTTCAAGGGTTTCTTGCATTGCTTCTATAACAGTTAAGCCTCTCAATTGTTCGATAGATGGGCTAATATATTCAAACTTATCTTTAGTTAAATTCAAAATCCAAATTACATCTGAAATATTTTCAGTTATTAGCCTGTACTTACCTTCGCTAGCTAATAGCACTTGTTCGGATAACTTTCTTTCGGAAATATCTCTAATGCTTTCAATCACTCCTATGATATTCCCATCCTGGTCATGTAAAGGAGAGACCTTCATAAATATCCATGCACCCTTATAGTCATAAAGAGCAGGGCAAAAGATTTCAGCCTCTAATGTATGATCAACTTTTTTAAGATTGCTATATTTGGAGGCTATAATTTCATCGCCGCCTAATACTAAATCCATTAATTGGGGACGTGCATCGCCATAAAATGGAACGGTATACGCATAATCCCCTTTTCCAATCATTTCAGAAGCTTGAATTCCAGTCATCTTTTCAATGGCTTTATTCCAGATTATTACCTTTTTATTTATATCTATAGCCAAAGTTGCATCTGGTAAAAATTCAATAATATCCAATAGCTGTCGCTGGCTTGCTTTAAGATCGTTTTCAAACGCCTTGCTTTTGCTAGCTTCTGCCTCATCTAAACTTATTCTAGTGTCTTCATAAGAATTGTAATTCATAGGAATCCTCTTTAACGACGAAATACTATTTCAAAAAATTTTCGTTCTTACTGATTTTGTTTTTTGTTTTATCTCTTAAGTAGGGCTTGTACATAAAAGTAGCAGAAGCGAATAAAAAAATAACAACACAAATCCAACCTACGACGATAGCATTGTTAAAATCTTCTGGTTGAAAAAATCCAAACATCGCAATTAATAGAAGAATCGAAGCAAGTTTCATTGATGTATCACCTACGAATTTGCGCATCGAAGGTTCATCAAACTCTTCTTTTGACAATTTGGGTATGTTTCGATAAAAGAATATTGTTATTGATTTTCCATAACCATATCTCATAAAAAAACCTACAACAAATAAAACTATACTTAAAACAATATGTAATACAATCATTTTGCACCATCCTCTTTTGATATTTAAACTCTATTATATTCTTTTTTACGCAGAAATCAATTTGGAGTATAATAAATTGAAAGCAAAAGTGAAACTATTATCCTCTAAGTACGTCTAAAAGTTATGAAAGGATGTGAAAACATGAAAAAGATAGGTATATTTACTTTAATTTTTATGCTTGTATTTTCAATGAGTCTTCCAGTCTTTGGGATTGATAGCAGCTCAAAGAATTATAATTTAGCTTTATATATTGGGAGCCCACTGACGATATCGGGAGGGGTCATCAAGGCACTAGACCCCGACAATCCAAACGTAGCGCCGATTATTTACAAGAGCCGGACGCTCGTTCCTATTCGAGCCATTTCCGAGCATTTCGGAGCGGTTGTTTCCTACGATGCGGTTAAGAAGGCTGCTATCATTAAATATGGTGGCGGGACTTATACTTTTTACGCCGGCAAGAATTATTACACCAAGGCAGTCGTTGGCAAAGCTGACCAGAGCGTAACATACGATACGGAAATGCTTATTCGTGAAAGCCGTTCGATGGTTCCTCTCAGGGTAATCTGCGAAAATGTGCTCGGAAAAACTGTAGATTATAGCCAGAACATAATTGCTGTAAGCGACAAATCAATCGGCCTTGCAACCAATAGCGTTCTAAAGGCTGACATTAAAGCAAAGATAGGGCAGGCAATCAAGGTCGCTTCTTTAGACCAACTAAAAAGTCTAATTGGGGCAAAAATGACCTATTATAATACAGATTTGATACGCAACATCGAAATACAGAACTCTCCGACAGAGGGGAGCGGCTTAGTTCCCGTTGCCGCGCCTAGTGTATCCGCCCCTGACTCTGCGGTTAGCACAGAAACAGGCGGATCCGGAAACTCGGCCACTGCGGACAAATCTCAGGACTTTTCGACCACAAACAATCAGGTAGCCGGCATTGACGAAGCCGACGTTATTAAGACCGATGGCAAATTCATATACATCGCAGCAGGAGGCTACGTCAAAATAGTCAAAGCGGACAACGGAAACATGACGCTTGCGGACACCATCAAGATGCCACTTGACCCAAGAACTGGTCAAAGTATAAATATATCAGAGCTCTATATTGATGCAGGGAGATTGGTTGTACTTGGTTCGCTTTGGAGAAACGACTATCAAATCATGACTACAAATCAAACTACATCAATAGCTATAGACCCAGCAATTGGCAAATCAATTGCTATTTACCCACCGATTTGGCAGGGCAAGAGTTTCACCTACTGCGCAGTATATTCAGTAAGTGACATTGGTAAAACTGACCTTCTAAAGGAACTTTCAGTGGAAGGCTCGATGCTATCAAGTCGTAAAAGCGGAGATACCGTCTACATTATGACCAATAAATATTTTTATTATTATGGCCCTACCAATCCTGAAGAAATAATCCCAATGTACAAAGACACATCCGTTGGACAGGATTATCAGGCACTACCAATAAGCAAAATAATGTGTTATCCAGACAGCCTTTCCCCTCAATACATGCTAGTTGCGGCCCTAGATATAAGGAATACTGACGAACAAGCAAACATAGAAGCTATCTTGGGTAGCGGCTCCACAGTCTATATGAATGATTCAAATCTTTATATAGCTCAATCCGATTACAGTAGCTCGCTTGGCGAAATGACAGCAATAACTAAGTATTCCATCAGTGGAACTAAATTAGGATTTGCTGGCGGTGGAAAAGTAAAAGGATCGTTATTAAACCAATTTTCAATGGATGAATTCGATGGCAATCTCAGGGTGGCAACCACCGCTTGGGGCCAAACCAGCACCAACTCGGTTTACATCTTAGATGCCAATTTGAATCAAATCGGCGCCGTTGAGAATATGGCACCGGGCGAGAGGATATTTGCTGTTAGATTTATGGGGAACAAGGGATATATCGTTACATTCAGACAGGTTGATCCTCTCTTTGTCCTTGACCTATCTGACGCAACGGCGCCTAAGATCACTGGCGAGCTTAAGGTTCCTGGATTCTCGAACTTCTTATATCCAATTGGCGAGAATTTGATTCTTGGGGTAGGACAAGGCTCGACAGATATTTATTCTAAGGATGTTGCTGGAAATGAAATCGTAATTGGCACACGCTTGACTGGAATCAAGTTTTCTATATTTGATGTTTCAGATCAGGGCAAACCAGAGGAACTCCAAACTTATACAGTTGGAGATAATGGAAGCTATTCCGAAATCCTCAATAACCATAAAGCCTTGATGATGGATCAGACGGATAAAATACTAGCATTTGAAGCTTCTCTTATGGATAGCGTAAGCAACTCTAATCCAAGCGCATACAATTATTTTACCGGAGCAGTCGTCCTTACATATGATGCACAGACAGGATTTAAAGAACAAGGCAGAATTGCATACGAGACGTCGATTCAAAATAGCACAGATTATACCTATAATAGCTATATCCGTCGCCTATGCTACATCGGAGACGTGCTCTATTACGTTCAGGACGGACAAGTAAGATCATTCGACTTGCAGAGCTTAGCCCCAATCAGCACATTAAAATGATAAGTAAATTAATTTCTATCTTGAAAGCTTAAATCATATTAAGCAAAGAATCATAAAAATAAAATGTTGACTTGCGAAAGAATGATATGATAATCGCAAAATTTAAAAAGCCTACTGAAATCAAAGAATGCTTTAAGCACTTCGAATTCGGTAGGCTATTTTTTTACTTTCAACAATTCTTATCAAAATATTAGCATTGACGGATTGCTAAT
>CAYRVM010000053.1:0-9205 GCA_964427575.1 uncultured Oscillospiraceae bacterium
AAAACTCGGTAAAATATAATCAAGTGTAAATTCACAAGTGGTAGTCGCGTTTTTATCCAAGGAGGTAAATATGAAAATTGCAATTTCAACGAATAAAGATAATTTGGATGGAACCATTGAGGAAAGATTTTCAATTTCACAATTCCTACTAATATTAGAAATAGATGATGATACACTAAGCATGAAATTGAATAAAAGCTATGAATTCAATATTTCGGAAACTGATTTAGCACGTATTATAATACAAGAAGACTGCGAAGCAATAATCTCTGGAATTTTAAGCACGGATGCTTTTAATATATTAGCACTTGGAGGGGTTACAAGATTTGATGGAACTGGCCTTTCTGCAGCTGAAGCAATTGAACGTATGCATGCCTATGAGTTGAATTATTTTAAAAATGCAGAAAACGAGTTAGAGGATAGCCATAACCATATAGGGAGTTGTGAAGGACATAAACACTAATTAAATTATATAGAATCTTGAAGATAACTTGATTGAAGGAACGTTGAAAAAAGGCAATTTTCACGAGGATTAGGATGCTAAAATTGTTGCTTTAATCATTGACAAAAAATTGCTAATATGTTAGCCTAAAATCAATAAAATTAAATAATAGATTCGACTCCAAGTTTGTTATCCCTGTGGAGAATTCTATGGGAGCAAATCGTTACGGTTTATTTGGAAACAGATATGCCCTCCATTGTGAAAAGGAGAAGGCCTATTGACGATTACACATGAACTAATGATCAAATAGTGATGGTTGGTACTTAGCGTGATTAATTGTTGGTTACATAGGCTGTTCTTGTAATAAGGATAGCCTATGTAACCTTACATAATTTGAATAACTAATAAAATAATTTAATAAATCGAACTATAAGGAAGTTAAAAATGGAATGTGTGAATGTTAGAGAAGCGGTTGGGATGACGCTTTGCCACGATATAACCAAAATAGTCCCGGGAGAATTTAAAGGCCGACTTTTTAAAAAAGGGCATATAATTAAAATTGAGGATATTCCCAAGCTTCTAGACATAGGAAAAGAAAATATTTATGTTTGGGATTTACAAAAGGGTTTCACACATGAAAATGATGCTGCCATGGAAATTGCTATGGTAGTAGCAGGGAGTGGCGTTGAGTTTACTGAGCCTAATGAGGGCAAGGTAGAAATTAAAGCGGCAATAGATGGATTATTAAAAATAAACGTTGAAAAATTGTTTGAAATAAATGCCATTGATCAGATTGTCTTATCGACGATTAAGGGAAATAGGTTCGTAGCAAAGGGAAAATCGGTTGCTGGCACTCGTATAGTACCTCTCGTTATAGAGAATCATTTTTTACGACAAATTGAAGACTTATGTAGCAAGAATGACCCAGTAATTGAAGTAAAACCATTTATTAGTTTCAAGGTTGGAATTATTACAACAGGTAGTGAAATATATCACGGAAGAATAAAGGACCAATTTGGGCCAATACTTAAAGCAAAGTTTGAAGCACTTGGAAGCCAAATAATGCAACAAATATTTGTACCTGATTCAATCGAAGAGATTGTTAAGGCCGTTCGCGAATTGATTAGCAAAGGCGCTGACATGATAGCCGTAACCGGTGGAATGTCAGTAGATCCAGATGATTTATCACCTTCGGGAATTCGAGCTGCAGGTGGTAAGGTAATTACTTATGGGGCACCAGTATTGCCGGGAGCTATGTTTATGCTTGCGGAAATTGGAGATATTCCGGTTGTAGGGTTACCAGGATGTGTTATGTATCACAAGGCAAGTATATTTGACCTAGTAATACCAAGAATACTTTCTGGCGAAAAGATTACAAGGGAAGATATTACGAAACTTGCTTATGGAGGAATGTGTCTAGCTTGTGAAACTTGTAGTTATCCTGATTGTGGCTTTGGATATTAGTTAAAATGTTTTTTTTTAGTTTCTACAGAAAAAGTAGTAGCTATTTAAATAATTAAATGGAAATATTATTTCAATACTTTTACATTATATTGTTTCTGAAGGAGGTTTATTTATGTCTGAAAATATGAAGAAGATCTACAAAAAAAAGGACTTATTGGTTAATGGCAGTATTAGAACCGTACTTGTAACTGGAGAAGAAATCCTTGTTGACGTAATTAGAAAACAATTGGGGATGACTGGAACAAAAGTTGGATGTCGTGTAAACCAATGTGGAATTTGCTCTGTTTTATTAGATGATAAAGTTGTCAGAGCATGCCTAGTAAAAATGGATAAAGTTGCTGATGGAGCTAAGATCACTACGATTGAAGGTGTTGGAACACCTGATAATCTTCATCCATTGCAAGCTGCGTGGGTTAAATTTGGAGCGGCTCAATGCGGTATTTGCACACCAGGATTTATTATGGCAGCAAAAAACCTATTAGATCAAAATAACAATCCTACAAGAGAACAAGTCAGAGACTGGTTCCAAAAAAACAGAAATGTTTGCAGATGTACGGGTTATAAGCCTATAGTTGATGCTGTTATGGCAGCAGCTAAAGTAATGCGCGGCGAGATGAAAATCGAGGATTTACAATTCAAAATGCCAGCAGATGGAAGAATATATGGAACTGATTACCCACGTCCATCAGGAGTTGCAAAAGTTACAGGTACTTTTGATTACGGCGCAGATACTGGAGTAAAATTCCCTGAAGGAGTATTAAAACTTGCGCTTGTTCAAGCTAAAGTTTCTCATGCAAATATCCTTTCAATTGATTTTGCGGAAGCTGCTAAAATGCCAGGTGTTGAAGCAGTTCTGACAGCAAAAGATGTTAAAGGAACAAATAGAGTTAATGGATTCGTAACATACCCATGGAATAAAGGAGATGGATTTGATAGACCTCTTCTTTGCGATGAAAAGGTATTCCAATATGGAGATGTTATGGCTATTGTTTGCGCTGACACAGAAGAACATGCAAAGGCTGCAGCAGAGAAAGTAGTTGTTAAATTGGAAGAATTGCCTGCTTATATGAATGCTAAAGCTGCAGCTGCAGCTGATGCAATCGAAATTCACCCAGGCACTCCAAACGTTTTCTTTGAACAAGCAACTGTAAAAGGAGAGGATCCAAAAGCATTATTTGGAAATGCAGCTGCGATTATTGAAGAAGAATATTACGTTCAAAGACAACCACATCTTTTCTTAGAACCAGATGTAGCATACGGATACTGGGATGAAGAAGAGCGCTTGACTATTTGCTCGAAATCAGTTGGTATTTTCTTAAATTCTGTAATGATAGTAGAAGCACTTGGAATTGATCCGGAAAAATTTAGATTCATACAGAATAATGCTGGTGGAACATTCGGATATAAACTTTGTAATACAATCGAACAATACATAGGTATTGCTGTTATGGCGACAGGTAAGCCTTGTTATCTTGAATTAGATATGACCCAGTCGATCACATACACTGGCAAGCGTTCACCTTTCTTTATGAAACTTAAATTGGGTTGTGATAAAGATGGTAAATTGCTAGGGTTAGAATCAAACTTCCTAGCAGACCATGGAGCATATTCAGAATTCGGAGATTTGCTGCTTACTAAGGGAAATCAGTTTATCGGATCTGGCTACCATCTTGATAATATTAGAGCTTTAGGGAAAATCACATTTACTAATCATGCTTATGGAGCACCTATGCGTGCATATGGATCTCCACAGAGCTTTCTAGCAAGTGAAAGCGCTATAGATGAGTTGGCTAGAAAAATGGGAGAAGATCCTTTTGAGTTCAGATATAAGAACTTATATGATGAAGCAAAAGGCTCAACTACACCAACAGGAAGCGCTCCTGACGTTTATGTTCTAAAACAGATCTTCGACAAATTAAGACCTAAATATAAGGAAGCATTAGAAAGAAAAGCAAAATTTGATACTCCTGAGAAGAGGCGCGGTGTTGGCGTAGCCCTTGGGATTTACTGCGTAGGAAATGATACAGTTGATGAATCAACAGCCGCATGTGAATTAATCGGAGATGGTAAAGTAGCGATTTATACAACTTGGGAAGATCATGGCCAAGGTGGAGATATGGGAGCTTTATCAACTTCTCACGAAGCATTAAGAGAATTAAAGATAAAGCCTGAGAACATCAAACTTGTACTTAATGATATGGCAAAATGCCCTGATAGTGGCCCAGCTGCTGGAAGTAGAAGTCAAGTATTTGTTGGTAATGCAATAGGAGATGCTTGCGAAAACTTAATAAATGCAATGAAAAAAGCAGACGGTTCATTTAGAACATTTGAAGAGATGAAAGCGGAAAATATTGAAACATATTATACTGGAAATTATTCTAGCACACCGCTTTGTACTACTATCGATGAAAAGACAGGCCAATTCAACCCTTACGTTGCATTTATGTATGGCGCTTTTGTAACAGAAGCTGAAGTTGATGTAAAGACGGGAAAAGTTAAGATTGTAAAAGCTACAGGAGTTTACGATGTCGGCAAGATAGGAAATAAAACAGTTGTCGAAGGTCAAGCCTATGGTGGACTTGCACAGTCAGTTGGCTTAGCATTAAGTGAAGATTTTGATGATTTAACAAAGCATACTTCACTAATGAAATGTGGTATACCATTTATTGCAGATGTTCCAGATGATATCGAATTGATATTCATCGAAACACCAAGGCCACATAGCAAATTTGGTTCATCCGGAATTGGAGAAGTAGTACATTGTAGCCCTCATGCAGCAATTGCCAATGCAATAGCAGATGCTTGCGGAGCTAGAGTGAGAGATCTCCCAATTCTTCCTGAAAAAGTACTGGCAGCGATGCCCAAATAGGATTATATTATAGTACCTAACAATACTAGGAAAAAAGAGGGCTGATTTGCTCTCTTTTTTCCCATATAGGTGCGATAGAGGAGAAAGGCTGACCATGGACACAAGAGAAATTTTAGCTAAGGAAAAAGATTGCATTGAAGAGCATGCACCATATTGCACCGCAGTATGCCCACTCAGGTTAGATGTTAGAAGCATGATGCAATCTGTACAAGCGGACAATTATCAAGAAGCTGCAGAAGTCTTATATAAGAACATATATTTTCCTATTATTGTTTCTAAAACTTGCACTGCGCCTTGCTTGAATTACTGTAAGCGAAAAGAAGTTGATCAATCAGTAATGATACCTCAGATTGAAAATGCAGTTGCATCGTTTGGCCATATTGTTCACAAAATAGAACCTTTTATGAAACTTAATAAGAAAGTTGCAATAATTGGAGCTGGAGTTGATGGACTTTCAGCTGCTGTAAGTCTATATGAAAAAGGGTTTATAGTAACCGTTTATGAAAAGGAAAACAACCTCGGAGGAGGCCTATATAATTCAAAATTAGTAACAAGAAGCGATTTGGATAATGACTTTAGATTTCTCTCTGACTTAGAAATAGAAATTAAATTTGGAATTGAAGTTGGAAATGATATTTCTTTTACAACCTTAAATATTGAATATGATGCAATATATATTAGTGCAAACAAATATATTAGTGAATCTGAACTCGATCTTGATAAAAAAAATAATATCCAGGTTGAGGAGGAAACCTTGCAGACTAGCAATGAAAAAGTATTTGCAAGTCGAATTGGTATAATTGGACAAATTGAAAATCCAATTGTCTTTAAAATGGTAGAAGGTAAAAAAGCTGCGACTTCTATTGACCGTTTTCTTAAAAATGTCTCATTAACAGCAAGTAGAGTTTCAGAAGGTAATCTAGATACTAAATTATTCACGAGCATTGAGGGAATAAAGAAAAAAGACCCAACTGTTCCATCAAATATTGCGGCAGGATATAACAAGAAAGAAGCTTTAGAAGAAGCTGGAAGATGTATTATATGTAGATGTATGGAGTGCGTCAAAGAATGCATTTACCTCGAATCTTTTGATAAATTCCCAAGAAAATATATTAGAGAAATATTTAATAATTTATCAACAAAAGGAATTGGCTTGCGCACAGCAAAAGATTTAATAAATTCATGTTCATTATGTGGGCTTTGTGGCGAACTTTGCCCAAATGGATTGAATATGGGCGAGGTGAATAAGTCGGCAAGGCAAAATATGATTAAAAATGATAGTATGCCACTAACCATTCACGATTTTCCAATCAAAGACATGGAGTTCAGTAATAGCGATTTCGCATCACTTTGTAAGCATCAACCAGATAAAAGTGAGAGCAGCTATCTTTTTTTTCCGGGTTGCCAATTGACGGCGACTACACCGTTTTATATCCAACCTATGTATGAATATTTAATGGAAAAGCTTGATGGAGGCGTTGGTATAAAGCTTGGATGCTGTGGAGCTCCAGCTGATTGGGCTGGGCGTGAAGATATTTATAAAGAGATTATGAAACAATTCAAAGAAGATTGGGATTTGATGGGAAAACCTACACTCATAACTGCTTGTTCAACTTGTCAAAAGGAATTTAAGGAAGAGATCCCAGAAATGAATCTTATATCCATTTGGGAGATATATGATAAATTTGGATTACCAGAAGTCGAACGAGGCAAAGGAAAAACCATCGCTGTTCATGATTCTTGTACGTCAAGACATGAAATACAAATGCAAGAGAGCATTAGAAATATTTTGAGAAAAACAGGGTATTCTATTGAAGAGTTAAAATATAGCAAAGATAAGACCAAGTGCTGCGGTTATGGGGGATTGATTTCTTATGGTAACAAGAAGCTAACGGAAACTATAGTAAAAGGAAGAATTAGCGAGAGTAACAGAGATTATGTCGCTTATTGTATTATGTGTAAAAACAATTTTACTTTAAAAAGCAAGCCAACATACCATATATTAGATATAATATATGGTAACAATACTGATACATTTGCGATAAAAAAACCTGAACCGATTTCTCAAAAAAGGATAAATAGAATCCGATTGAAAAAAGAATTACTTTCGAAACTATGGAAGGAAGATTATATGATTTCTGATAATGATTATGAATATATTAAAGTTATCTTGAGTGATAGAGTAATAAATTTAATGGAAGAACGTCTGATTTTGCAAGAAGATATTCAAAGGGTCATCGAAAAAGCTGAGAGAACAGGAGATAAAACATACAATCCCAAGAATGGCCATACGATGGCTAGCAATAAATTTGATTTGATAACATATTGGGTAGAATATATTAAAAAAGATGAGTTCTATGAAGTCATTAATACTTACTCGCATCGATTAAAGTTAATGGAATAGTTAAAATATTATTAATATAATATATATGACAATTTTTAAAAGGAGATGCTAAAATGAAACAAATTATTAATGCAGAGGGATGGGAATGCCCGAAACCAATTATTGAAACAAAGAGATTATTGGACACTATGACGGAAGGCTCAGTTATAACAATAGTAGATAATGATATTGCGCTTATAAACCTAACTAATTTTGCTGAAAGCCTTGGGTACAAGGTTAGTCACACACAGGAGAAAAATTTATACAAGGTAACAATTGAAAAGGACAAAGATCTTGGAGCGATTGTGAGGGAAAACAGTTTAGTCATTGTTATTACTACAGATATCTTTGGACAAGGCTCCAAAGAGTTGGGTGAAAGCCTAATGAAAGGTTATATTTATGCATTAACGGAAGTGTCTCCTAGACCAAAGACTTTGATTTTCATCAATAGTGGTGTATTTTTCACAGTTGAGAATTCGGTTGTCGAAGAAAGTTTAAGGGCATTAGAAGCTGAAGGTGTGGAAATTTTAACTTGCGGTGCATGCTTAAATTTCTATGGTTTGGCAGATAAATTAGTTGTTGGTAAAGTATCAAATATGTACACAATAGTCGAAAAGCTTAACAATGCAAGTAATTCAATTAAAATATAAATAGAAAAGGTGAAAATATAATGGAAGATTTTTTTTACGTTCTGTCATTTGATTCCACCAGCCATGCAATACAAACTGAATTACAAATAAAAGATTATTTTAAAATTGCTACAATGCCAACGCCAAGAGAGATTACAAATAGTTGCGGTCTTTCTATAAAGATTTTTTCGCTGGACCTTGAAGCAATATCATTTTTTTTACAATCAGTAAAAGTACCTTATGGGCTTTATAGATTAAGCAATCAAAAGACGGATGGAAGAAGAGAAATCGAGATAGTAGATTTAATCAATTCAAAAGAATAATTGAGGGACAAATTAATGATTTATTTAGATAATGCTGCAACTACATTCCCCAAACCCGAAAGTGTTTATAGGGCTGTTGATAAATGCATGCGTGAGTATGCAGCAAACCCTGGAAGAGCAGGTCATAAACTCTCATTAATGGCAGGACGAGAGGTTTATAAAACGAGAGAACTTGTTGCAAGACTATTTAATATTTCAAACCCAATGCAAATTATTTTTACAAATAATGCGACGCATTCTTTAAATTTAGCTCTGAAAGGTATATTGAATCCAAACGATCATGTTATAATTTCAAGCATGGAACACAATTCCTTAGTTAGGCCCCTTACTGGTTTATTAGAAAAGTTAATTACATATACTGCTGTCAAGTGTAGCGCAGAAGGTATTATCAATTTGGAAGATATTAAAAATGCAATTAAACCAAACACTCGAATGATTGCCATGACTCATGCTTCAAACGTGGTAGGTACATTTCTTCCAATCAAGGAGATTGGCAAGCTTTGCAGGGAAAAGAACTTATTATTTTTGATTGATGCTTCTCAAACAGCGGGGATTTATCCTATTGATGTTGCTGAAATCGAATGTGATTTTCTAATAGCAGCAGGGCACAAGACACTTATGGGACCTCAAGGGACTGGAATATTATATATTAGAGAAGGTTTAGAATTAAGGACTATTATAGAAGGTGGAACTGGAAGCAAGTCAGAAGAAATTACTCAACCTCTAATTTTACCTGATAGATATGAAAGCGGAACGTTAAACACTCCTGGAATTGTTGGACTTGGAGCAGGAATTGAATTCATTCTTTCTGAAACAGCTAAAAAAATTAGAGATCATGAGACCAGGATTACACAATATTTGATTGATGAATTAAAACAATTAGATGTAGTAACTTTATATGGAACTTCTGATACTAGTAGACAAGTATCTGTAATTTCTTTTAACATTATAAATATGGATTCATCGGAAACAGCATATTTGCTTGACGATGAATACGATATTTGTGTTCGATCAGGTCTGCATTGTGCATCCCTAGCTCACCAAACTATTGGAACGCTGGAATCTGGAACAGTAAGGTTAAGCCCCGGATATTTT
>CAYRVM010000054.1:0-9125 GCA_964427575.1 uncultured Oscillospiraceae bacterium
TCTAGCAAAATCAAGAGGCTTTGTATTTTCGGGCTCAGAGATTTATGGGGGGCTGGCAAACACATGGGATTATGGACCAGTTGGAGTTGAACTAAAAAATAACGTAAAAAAAGCTTGGTGGAAAAAATTTGTACAAGAATCGAAATGGAATGTTGGTTTAGATGCAGCAATACTAATGAATCCAAAAACATGGGTTGCTTCTGGACACGTTGGAGGGTTTGCAGACCCTCTAATTGACTGTAAAGGATGTCAATCAAGGTTTAGAGCTGACAAGCTTATCGAAGACTATTTGCTTAAAAAAGAAAAAAGCGAAATTACTGTTGATGGATGGAGCAAGGAAAAACTTGATGAATTCATCGTCGAAAACAAAATTAAGTGCCCTGATTGCGGCAAGAGCGATTTTACTGGTATCAGGCAATTTAATCTTATGTTTAAGACATTTCAAGGGGTCACAGAAGATTCAAAAGCTGAAATATTCCTAAGGCCGGAAACTGCCCAAGGGATTTTTGTTAACTTTAAAAACGTTGCGAGGACTACAAGAAAGAAAATACCGTTCGGTATTGGACAAATTGGAAAATCTTTTAGAAATGAGATAACACCTGGTAACTTCACTTTCAGAACAAGAGAATTCGAGCAAATGGAGCTTGAATTTTTCTGTAAGCCTGGGACAGACATGGAATGGTTTGAATACTGGAAGAGTTACTGCGGCAAATGGCTAATTGCTCTCGGAATGAATGAAGAAAACTTCAAGATGAGAGACCATGAGAAAGAAGAATTGTCCCATTATAGCAATGCCACAACAGATATTGAATATAGGTTCCCATTTGGTTGGGGAGAATTATGGGGAATAGCAGATAGGACAGACTTCGACCTTAAGCAGCATATGATTCACTCCGGTGAAGATATGAATTACATGGACCCAGAAACAAATGAAAAATTTGTTCCTTACTGCATAGAACCTTCTTTGGGAGCAGATAGAGTGACATTGGCATTTTTAGTAGATGCATATGATGAGGAAGTTTTAACCGATGGAAATGGAAAAGAAGATATAAGAACTGTCCTTAGATTCCATCCAGCTTTGGCTCCGTTTAAGGCTGCTGTACTGCCACTCACAAAGAAGCAGTGCGTTGAAGCAGAAGAAATCTTTGAGGACCTTTCAAAGTTCTTTATGATAGATTACGACATTCCAGGGAGTATCGGTAAAAGATACAGAAGACAAGATGAAATAGGAACGCCATTTTGCATAACAGTTGACTTTGATACTGAAGCAGATAAAACAGTAACAATTAGAGACAGAGACACAATGGAACAGATAAGAATTCAAATTTCTGATGTAAAAGCTTATTTGGAAAATAAAATACAGTTTTAAAAGACTAAGTCATTCATGATAAGGTTAATAAATATAAGGAGAGAAATATATGGGAAAATTTGTTTATTCATTTAATGAAGGTAGTAAAGAAATGAAAAGTCTCTTAGGAGGCAAAGGAGCCAATCTTGCAGAAATGACAAAGATAGGTCTGCCTGTACCTTTTGGCTTCACCGTAACAACGGAAGCTTGTAATAACTATTATAGCGAAGGCCAAGTTATTACAGATAATATTATTAAAGAAATATTTGTAAAAATGGAAGAGCTGGAAAAAGTATCAGGTAAAAAATTCGGATTTGTAGCGGATCCTCTTTTAGTATCAGTAAGATCTGGGGCTGTTTTTTCAATGCCAGGAATGATGGATACAATTCTGAATCTTGGATTAAACGATGAAACTGTTGAAGGGCTTATAGCATTAACTAAGAATCCTAGATTTGCTTATGATAGCTATAGAAGATTTATTCAAATGTATTCTGACGTTGTTCTAGATTTTTCAAAACATAATTTTGATAAAATATTTGAAGCTAAAAAAGAAGAAAGAGGTTGCTTGTTTGATGTTGAACTTACAAGTGAAGATTTAATCGATGTAATAGTTCAATATAAAGCATTGGTTAAAGAAAAACTTGGACAGCCATTTCCACAAGATCCAAAGGAACAACTAATTGGAGCAATAAAAGCAGTATTTAGATCATGGAATAATGATAGAGCTATTTTGTATAGACAGTTGAACAATATTCCTGCTAATCTTGGAACTGCAGTAAATATTCAAGCAATGGTATTCGGAAACATGGGAGATACTTCAGGTACTGGAGTTGCTTTCACAAGAAGTCCAGTCAATGGAGAAGCTAAAATCTTTGGCGAATTCCTTGTAAATGCTCAAGGAGAAGACGTTGTTGCCGGAATCAGAACTCCTCAACCAATTACCGAAATGGCAATCGCTTTCCCAGAAGTATATAAAGAATTTATAGCAATAGCAGAGAAATTAGAAAAGCATTATACAGATATGCAAGACATGGAATTTACCGTTGAAAGAAACAAGCTATTTATGCTTCAAACTAGAAATGGTAAAAGAACTGCGGAAGCATCTGTAAAAGTTGCTGTAGATATGGAAAAAGAAGGCTTAATCGACATGAAGACAGCCTTACTTAGAATTGATCCAGCTCAAATAGATCAACTACTTCACCCAATGTTTGATGAAGTAGAGCTTAAAAAAGCTAAAAAACTTGCACAAGGTTTACCAGCTTCACCAGGAGCTGCGACTGGAAAAATATATTTCCATGCTGAAGATGCAGTTGCTGCTGCAGCTAAAGGAGAAAGCGTAATCTTAGTAAGACAAGAAACATCTCCTGAAGATTTAGCTGGAATGGTTGTTGCTGAAGGAATATTGACAGCTAGAGGTGGTATGACTTCTCATGCAGCGGTTGTTGCAAGAGGAATGGGAAAATGTTGTATTGCAGGATGTTCTGAAATAAAAGTAAACGAACATACGAAAAAACTTACTATTGCTGGAGTTGATTTTTCTGAAGGAGATTTCATTTCATTAGATGGTACAGCAGGGTTTGTTTATAAAGGTAAAATTGACACAGTTGATCCAGAGCTTTCTGGAGACTTTGGAACTATAATGAAATGGGCAGATGATATTAGAACTATGAAAGTTCGAACAAATGCTGACAACCCAAGAGATGCAGAAGTTGCAATTAAGTTTGGAGCAGAAGGTATTGGACTTTGCAGAACTGAGCACATGTTCTTCGAAGAAGATAGACTACCTGCAGTTAGAAGAATGATAGTTGCAGACACTGTTGAAGAAAGAATTGAAGCATTAAAATACTTACTTCCTTTCCAGAAGGCAGATTTTAAGGGTATATTCGAAGTAATGGTTAACAGACCAGTTACAATTAGATTATTAGATCCACCGCTTCATGAATTCCTTCCTCATACTGATGAAGAAATTAAACTTTTATCTAAGCAAATCAATATACCTTTTGAAAAGCTTGCATCAAAGGTTGAAGAATTACATGAATTCAATCCAATGCTAGGACATAGAGGTTGCAGATTAGCGGTGACTTACCCTGAGATTGCTGAAATGCAGGCAGAAGCAATTATACTTGCAGCAATCGAAGTTCAAAAGGAAACAGGAAGAACTATTATTCCTGAAATAATGATTCCATTAGTAGGCTTAGAAAGAGAACTTGCTTACGTTAAGAAAGTTGTTGAAGATAAAGTTATTAACGTTCTTAAAGAACAAGGAGCAAAAGTAGACTACAAAATCGGTACAATGATTGAAGTTCCAAGGGCTGCTCTTACTGCAGATGAAATTGCGAAGGAAGCTGAGTTCTTCTCATTTGGAACAAACGATTTAACTCAAATGACATTTGGATTCTCAAGAGATGATGCAGGCAAATTTATTAAAGCCTACAGAGATAAAAACATCTTTGAAGAAGACCCATTCCAAACACTAGATCAAAATGGTGTTGGGAAATTAGTTAAAATGGCATGCGAGCTTGGAAGATCAACTCGTAAGGATATAAAACTTGGAATCTGCGGAGAACATGGTGGAGATCCAAAGACAGTTGAATTCTGTTACAACATTGGATTAGACTATGTATCTTGCTCACCATTTAGAGTTCCAATTGCTAGATTAGCTGCAGCGCAAGCGGTAGTTAAGGCTGGAAAATAAAGAAAATATATATTAAAAAGTTATACAAATCACAAATTTTACAATAATTAGAAAGAAGTCGCATTGCGACTTCTTCTTTTATTAATGCTAGACATGTCATTAAAATTTTAATATAATGGCTATACATTTTGAATAAAAAAACAATATTCAAATTTCCATTTCTAATAAACTTAAATAGGAGATAATTTGGATGACTAGATATGTAATTAAAAGATTAATTATTCTGGTTCTTACACTGATATTAATATCCACAATAACATTTTTCTTGATGAATATTGTGCCGGGAGGACCATTTTTAAGTGAAAAATCACCTTCACCGCAAGTTTTAGCAATGCTTGAAGAAAAATATGGTCTCGACAAGCCGCTAATCGTACAATATAAAAATTATATGGTTGGCCTAGTCCAAGGAGATTTGGGAGTTTCGCTAAAGAAAAAGGGAAGATTAATTAGTGATATAATCACTGAGAAATTTCCGGTATCAGCAAGGCTGGGCTTAGTTGCAATTATAATTGCAATATCCTTTGGAATACCACTTGGAGCTATTGCAGCTCTCAACCGGGGAAAGTGGCTTGATAATTTGCTAATGTTTATTGCTACGGTAGGTATTGCCGTCCCGGGATTTGTAGTTGCCACAGCGTTAATGATTATATTTGGTGTCAAGCTTCATATTCTTCCAACATTTGGGCTTAGCAGTCCATTGCACTTTATTTTGCCATCAATTACATTAGCCTTTTACCCAATGTCATATATGGCAAGACTTATGAGATCAAGTATGCTAGAAGTCTTAAGTTTAGACTACATACGAACAGCAAGAGCAAAAGGTGTATCGCAGTTTAAAATGATTTTCAAACATGCTTTACGTAATAGTCTGATTCCAGTTATTACATACTTAGGACCACTTTTGGCATATATTTTAACTGGAAGTTTTGTTGTAGAAAAAATATTCACGATTCCAGGTCTAGGTGGAGAATTTATAAACTCTATAACTAATAGAGATTATCCATTGATAATGGGCACAACTATTTTCTTAGCAGCAATATTGATATTTATGAATTTCTTTGTGGATTTGATCTATAAGGTAGTCGATCCAAGAGTAACATTGGATAAGGAGTAAGAGATAATGAAAGATGCTTTATTAAAAAAGAATCCACTTTCCCTACAACTTAATGCCGATGATTTTCTTCCTGCAACAGAAGCAGAAAAACATGAAATGGTTATTATGCGCGAAAGTGTTACATATTGGAAAGATGCTTTTTCAAGATTTAGAAAGAACAAACTAGCGATGGCATCGTTGATTGTTATATTTATTGTTTTGATATTTGCTTTTGTTTTGCCAGGAATGTACCCATATTCTTATGAGCAACAAATTAGAGGAAGTGAAAATCTGTATCCAATGGAATATTCTGAATCTGAAGTACAAATAATAGAAGATGGAGGGAGCGTTTTCCCTCATATGCTTGGAACAGATAATTTAGGCCGAGATTTGATGATTAGAATAATGATGGGAAGCAGGATATCTCTTCTGGTTGGACTTATTGCAAGTGCGATAATATTGATCATTGGTTCTTTATATGGCGCAATATCTGGCTATTTCGGGGGAAATCTTGATATGGCTATGATGAGAGTTGTCGATGTAATATATACAGTACCTGATATACTCGTAATAATATTACTTTCAGTTGTATTAAAAGCACCGCTGAACATCCTGTTTGAGCAAGAGAATATTTTCCAGGGGATGAGTTCTGTTGGGCCAGGTTTAATAAGTATATTTATAACCTTCAGCTTACTATATTGGGTAGGGATGGCCAGAATAGTTAGGGGCCAAGTTTTAATAATTAAAGAACAAGAATATATAACTGCTGCTAAAGCTCTTGGAGCTAATCATGCAAGAATTATAAGAAAGCATCTTATACCAAATTGTATTGGGACTATTGTAGTAACAACTACATTATTTATCCCGTCTGCAATATTTACGGAATCTTTCTTAAGCTTCTTAGGATTGGGAGTAGCGGCTCCAATGCCAAGCCTTGGTTCGCTTGCAGCTCAAGCTATAGGCGGAATAAATTCATTTGCATATCGACTAGTTGCACCTTCAGTTGCAATAAGCATTATTATACTTTCGTTTAATTTATTCGGTGATGGATTGAGAGACGCTCTAGATCCAAAATTAAAAAGGTAGGAGGAAATAAAATGGATGACAAATTATTACTAGATGTTAAAAACTTAAGCGTATCGTTTTTTATTTCCGCAGGAGAAGTAAAGGCAGTAGATAACCTATCATTTAATTTAAAGCATGGAGAGGTTCTAGGAATAGTAGGAGAGTCTGGAAGTGGGAAAAGTGTATCCGCATATTCTATAATGGGTTTGCTTTCTGATCCTGGGAAAATAGTTGACGGCGAAATTATATTTGATGGGAAAAATATTGAGAACTTGGATGAAAAAAGTTATCAAAAAATCAGAGGAAATGATATTAGTATAATATTTCAAGATCCTATGACATCTTTAAACCCAGTATTTACAATTGGTAATCAAATTGCTGAAGTAATCTTGCTTCATACTAATAAAAATAAAAAAGAAGCTTACGAAAGAGCAGCAGAGCTTTTACGACTAGTTGGTGTTAATGAACCTGAGAAAAGATTGAAGCAATATCCTCATGAGTTTTCAGGAGGGATGAGACAGCGTGTAATGATAGCTATGGCTTTAGCTTGTGAACCAAAGTTGCTTATTGCAGATGAACCAACAACTGCTCTAGATGTTACAATACAGGCACAAATTCTAGAGATAATTTCTGACTTAAAAGATAAAATCAATATGAGTATCATATTGATAACACACGATTTAGGCGTAGTATCAGATGTCTGTGATAGGATTATAGTTATGTATGCTGGTAAAATCGTAGAAGGTGGAAGGATTGATGATATTTTCTACAATCCACAACACCCATATACTATTGGATTAATTAATTCATTGCCAAAACTTTACTCAGAAACACATGAAAAACTAATACCGATTGATGGGACTCCAGTCGATTTGTTAAATCCACCTCCGGGCTGTCCTTTTGCCCCAAGATGTACAAAATGCATGAAGGTATGTTTAAGTACCAAACCTTACTTCATGGAGCATACTGAAGGTCATTACAGCGCTTGCTGGCTATACGACAAGGGAGAGTTTATATGCAATGGAGGTAAGTGCGATGAGTGATGTCTTATTAGAAGTAAAAAATATTAAAAAATATTTCCCAGTTAAAGGTGAATATTTGCATAAAAAATTCGTTCAAGCAGTCGATGATGTTTCTTTTCATATTAATAAAGGAGAAACTCTTGGTTTAGTAGGAGAAAGCGGATGCGGTAAAACTACAATTGGTAGAACTATATTAAGATTACATGAACCAACAGCAGGTAAAATATTCTACGATGGTAAGGATATAACAAATATAAACATGCTGCCGTATAGAAAAAAAATGCAAATAGTATTTCAAGATCCTTACGCATCTTTGAACCCAAGAATGACAGTGGGGGATATAGTCGGGGAAGCAATTGATATTCATAAACTCGCATCAAACCAAAGCGAGCGAAAAGACAAAATAGTATCGTTACTTGAACATGTTGGTTTAAATAGCGAACATGCAACTCGTTATCCGCATGAATTTTCAGGTGGCCAGAGACAAAGAATTGGCATAGCAAGATCTCTTGCTGTTTCACCGGAATTTATTGTATGCGATGAGCCTATATCTGCATTGGATGTTTCGATTCAAGCTCAGATTATTAATATGTTTGAAGATTTGCAAGAGAAACTAGGGCTAACATATCTTTTTATTGCGCATGACTTATCGGTTGTTAAACATATCAGTAATAGAATCGGAGTAATGTATTTAGGAAAATTAGTTGAAGTATCAAAAAGTAGAGAGCTTTATAAAAATCCACTTCATCCCTATACTCAATCACTACTTTCTGCGATTCCAGTTCCAGACCCAAAATTGAGTAAACAGAGGCAGAGAATTATACTTGAAGGTGATGTTCCGAGCCCAGTTAATCCACCTTCTGGTTGTAGGTTTAGGACAAGATGTAGGTATGCGATGGCAATATGCGCAGAGCAAGAGCCAATAATGAAGGAATACGACAACGAACATTTTACAGCATGTCATTTATTGGATAAATAGAAAAGCCTTAAAAATACAGAATTTAGTTGAATTATAAGGCTAAATATATTATATTGATAGAGAAGATATTATCAGATTGCAGCATTTGCAATTTGAAATATATGAAAAATGGAGGAGTAAATTATGAACAAAAAAATAATTGTATTAATGCTCGCTCTCATGCTCCTATTTACATTAGGTGGATGTGGTGGCGGTGGCACAACTGCAGAACCAGTTGTTCTTTCAGTTAATGTTGGGCCAGAACCAGATAGCATTGACCCAGCTAACAATGAGTCAGTAGACGGTGCAACACTTTTAGTGCATGCATTTGAAGGCTTAATGAAACTTGATGCTAATGGGGTTCCAGTTCCTGGAATGGCTGCATCATATACTTTAAGCGATGACCAACTTACTTATACATTTACACTTCGCGATGATCTTAAATGGAACGATGGAGAACCATTAACAGCTCCTCAGTTCATTTATTCATGGCAAAGAGCAGTATCTCCTGATACTGCAGCACCATATGGCTATATGTTTGATGTAGTAAAAGGGTACGCAGAAGCTTCTGCTGGACAACTTGATGCATTAGCAGCTAAAGCTATTGACGACAAGACAATTGAAGTAACTCTTTATGCACCTACACCTTATTTCTTAGAACTATGTGCATTTCCAACTTACTCACCTGTAAGAGAAGATATAGTTAAGGACAATCCTGCTTGGGCAACTGATCCTGCAACTTATATTTCAAACGGACCTTACAAGTTAGTATCATGGGAACACAATGCTTCAATGGTATTTGAAAAGAACCAATATTATTATGATTTAGCAACATTAGTACCAGACCAAATTAAATTTGTTCTTATGGAAGATGATGTAGCAATACTATCAGCGTTCCAAAATGGAGATATTTCATTTGCTGATACAATGCCAAATGATGAAAT
>CAYRVM010000055.1:0-6358 GCA_964427575.1 uncultured Oscillospiraceae bacterium
GCTGCGTAGAATATATCTGCTTCAACCAAGTCGTGGAAGAAGTGGCTTCCGAATGATAATTCAGGCATATAGCCAGCTCCTTGATAGGCTACCTCACAGGCAATACGCATATTTGAAATCTCAGCAAAAGAAACAGGCACACCTAGTTCTGGAGACGAAGTTCCAAGTCTCCCCGGAACAAGTATGACAATAGCCTTCTCTTTCCCCTTATAATATTGGTTTATTTTTCCTATCGCTCTTGCGACTAGGGATTTTTTATTGTACGGAAATTCATAATATGCTTTTGGATCAATTTGAACCACAACGTCTATAGGTTGATAACAAGCTCCTCCCATAGTTCCACCGTTTAACTCAAAGAAACAGTCTTCTTTAGCAATCTCAGGAATTTCAACTCTTACACCGAGTCCCCCAACTTGAAGTGGTCGACACTGAAGAAGATTAACTACAAACTCCCCTAATTCATTGAAGTTTACAGCAAATTCAATGTCTACAGGGTAATCATATTCTTTTTCTATAACAACTAAAATATCCTTGATGATTTTGATAAATTCTTTTTTCTTAATTAGATTGTCACATGTAGTGAATATTATTTCTTGGTCTATTCCTCTTCCTCTAAGCTCTGCTTCAAGTTTCGAATCGTGTTCAATCATGAAATCCTGGAACCATTTAGGAAGCTTTTTCCTTACCTCGCTAATGTCAATTCCTCTTAATAGGTTAGAGTTTAAAAACAAAGCATCGACCTTATTTTGAACAAATCTGTTTCCATCGTTGTTTCCTGCAGAAGGTTGAAGCTCTGGTCTGTCAAGCGCTGCAATCCTTGGGTAATCACCATCTGTTCTATCTACGGCTCTGGTTCCAAGGCCCATAACTAATCTTATCATTCCTTGCTTTGGGTCAATCTCTTTGTTCCATCTGTATGAGTTATAAGAATAGCCGACACCCGCTGCACATGGCATGAAAATATCATCAAAGAGAGATCCCGATACCCTCTGAACTAGTATCGCCATCTGTTCTTCTCTTTGATGCAGCCCTCTTTGCAACCTATAAGCGAGGGCTGACTCGTCCATTGTGCTCGCATATACTGTTTTGACCGCCGCCTCAAAAGCCTGCAGCCTGTCGTCTGGGCTCCCCACATTTACACAAAACACGGACTCGTATTTTCCTGCAAACGCATTACCGAAACCGTCCTCAAGCAAACTACTAGACCTTACAACAATTGGGCTTTGGCCATAATATTCGAGCATTCTTCTAAATTGCTCTTTTATATTATCTGAAAAGCAACCATGTAAAAGCTTTTCTTTTATTTCTTTTGCGGCTGAAAAATAGAATTCCGGATCCTTTTGTTTTAGTCTTAAATCCCAGCAGTCATTTTGTATATTATATGTGTAAAAGAGATTGGAACCAATATAGAAAGAATCGTGTGGCTCAAGTTTAGCAGAAAGCTTTGGTAGCTTGTTCTTTACTATTTTTCTTGAAAGTAGCATCCCGGCGGCCTTTCCGCCTATGTTACCAACACCAATCATTCTCTTTTTAAGATCAAGTAAATCTTCCATTTTATAGTTTTTGCATGCTATTTCAATAAGCTTTTCTTCGCTTCCAAACAGCATTTTACATAACTCTCTAATAACCTCTGGTTTTTCTTCCTTAGTTACTTCAAATTCAGCTTTTCTGTTTAAGAAATACCTTTCCCAATTATCTAGATTTAATTGGCTTTCAGTGTTTCCAGTGCTTCCAACAAGTGAATAAAATTTACTTATGCTAATTCCATCAGTAAGCGGCAAAAAATTATCAGGTATGTTTTCCTCGTCCTCATCCCAGTTGCCCTCTAACTTGTGAGGTAAGAACATGCTAGGCGAGTATCTATTGTGCACCTTTAATGGGTGAAGATATAGCTCTTCTTCTGATCTAAAAACATCAATAAGCACTGATGCTGTGGCTCTAATCCTTTCCATTGTTGAGAAGGAATGATTGTTTCTAGTTAAGCCAAAATATGAGACGGATTCCATCTCGTAAAGATATGGAATTGTTACGATAAAAAAGTTCCTGACCATAAAATCAGCAGCCCAGACCTTCTGCAATGCAGAAATATTATCAAAGATGTAGAATGTGCCTTTTTCCTCTTTTTTTATAGTTTCGTGGACATTTACTGCAAAAGCTTCAAACCCATTCTTTATGTCTAGATTTACAATTTTTACTCCAGCTTTTTCAGGCAAAAGAGCATCGTGGTTACCGAACCTAAAGTAAACCAAATTTCTGCCCTCAGCAATAGCTTTTTCAGCAAAAGGCTTAACGAAAAATTCATATTCGCTAATATGTGAAAACTGCCAAACCACGCTATCTGAGAGCCTAATGTTATCTAAAATTTTGTCCAAACCGGACAATCCTGATGAAATCTTGTCGAAAATCATTATTTCTCCTTACTTAATGCTAAATTCCTAATCCGAATCTGGCCTTAACTCTTTTTACTGTTGCTTCAGCTCTTACGCTCGCTCTTTCTTTGCCGTCCTTTAGGACTTTAGAAAGCTCCTCTGAATCTCTGATTTCGTGAAATTTATCTTGTATTGGTTTAACTGCATCATAAACAACTTCAACCAAATCCTTTTTAAAATTTCCATAACCTTGCCCTACATATTCTTTTTCAATAACTGGTATTTCTTTCCCAGAAAATGCACTATAAATTGATAGCAGATTGCTGATTCCTGGTTTTTCATCTTTGTTAAATAAAATAATTCCCTCAGAGTCAGTCGTTGATTTCATTATAGACTTCTTAATTTTATCATAACTGTCTAAAAGTGAAATTCTGCTATAGGCATTTTCATTGCTCTTGCTCATCTTTGATGTTGGTTCATCAAGTGACATAATTCTTGCTCCAACCTTCATTCCTCTATATTCAGGAACTACAAATGTGTCTTTAAATCTACTATTGATTCTGATTGCAATATCTCTGGTCAACTCCAAATGCTGTTTCTGATCGTCCCCAACGGGTACAACATTTGTGTCATAAAGCAGGATATCCGCTGCCATTAATACTGGATATGTGAAAAGTCCTGCCGATGCAGAATCCTTACCTTTGCTTTTTTCTTTATATTGAGTCATTCTGTTTAACTCTCCAAGGTATGAATTGCACATAAGAATCCACGAAAGTTCTGTATGGAACGGAACTTCTGATTGAATGAAAATTATTGATTTCTTTGGGTCAATACCAATGGCTAAGTACAGTGCCGCAACATCTAACGAGCTTTTTCTAAGCTCTGCAGGATCCTGAGGAACGGTTATTGAATGCAAATCTACTATACAATAAGTACAATCCATTTCATCCTGCAAAGAAACAAATTGCTTCATCGCCCCTAAATAATTTCCAATGTGAATGTTGCCAGTGGGTTGAACCCCAGAAAATACTCTCTTCATACTATCTTACAAAGTCCTTTCTAAATTTCTCTCTTATTTTCTTCTCAACCCTAGATATGGTCATCTGTGAAACCCCTTGCCTCTCGGCAATCTCTTGTTGAGTAATATTGTCAATAAATCTAAGCCTAAATATATTCTTCTCTTCGGATGAAAGTTTGTTCAGTATGTCTTGAAGCATTTCAAATGTTTCAAGTTTTTCATACCCATGCTCTTCTTTCCCGAGATAATTCTCAAGACTGCTTTCGTCTCCCTCATTTCCTTCTTCGAAAGATTGGTTTAGTGAGTAAGTTCCATAAGCATTATGACTTTCCATCGCTTCTAAAATTTCTTCTTCAGAGCAGTGAAGATATGCTGCAATTTCAGGAATTTTTGGAGCTCGTCCCAAAAGACTTTCCAGCTCTTCTTTAGCGTGTGGGATTTTTGCGCCAAGCTCTTTTAGCCTTCTTGGTACTTTCACGGCCCAGCTTTTATCTCTGAAATACCTCTTTATTTCCCCAATAATAGTTGGTGTTGCAAAACTTGAAAACTCAAAGCCTTTATCGGGCTCGAATCTCTCCACAGCAAAAACTAAGGCCATGGATCCAACTTGATATAAGTCATCGTATTCCACGCCTTTATTTAAATACTTTCTTACTAAAATATCAACAATATATAGATAATTTTGCACCAGTTCATTTCTAACCTCAACTGATTTATCATTTTGATATTTTTCAAAAAGTTCCATATTGTTTATCTTTGTCTGCTCATTTTGTTGAACGGACATATTTCACCTCTTGGTTAAAGAATGTATTTTACCATCGTTATTTTTGTTCCTTCACCAACCTTGGAATAAATATCGACTTCATCCATCAAAGCCCTGATAATAAATATTCCCAAACCATTTTCCTTAGGCTCGTCGAGACAAGGCTCCGAATATTCATCCATATTATATCCACCGCAGCTATCAGAAACCAAAACTGTAAATCTATCTTTTTCTATTGTGCATTCCACATCATAGCAAACATCATTAGCGTTTCCATGTCTAACTACGTTCATGCAGGCCTCAGAAACAGCTACTTTAATATCTTCAATCGATTCAAGGTCAAGGGCTGCGCAATTTGCAATTGATGATACGGCGAGCCTAACAACGCTTAAATACTCAGGTTTCCCTGGGATTGAAAATTTTAATTGGTCCCCCATGCTTTTTCTCCTTTTTATAAAAGTATTTTGTCAAGGCTAGTAATACTAAGCAGTTTTAAAATGCTTTTTTTAGGATTCTGAATTTTTAATGTGTTTCCGCCATCTTTAAGCTTTTTATAAGCTCCTATTATGATTCCCAATCCGGTGCTATCGATATAGGTTAAATTTTCAAAGTTAAGTATGATATCCTTCTTTTTTTCAGAATAATTTTTACTTAATAATTCTTTAAGTTCTTTCTCGTACATCGCATCCAATTCACCAGAAAATTCAATTTCCCAATAATCTTTGTTCTCATTAAAACTACTTCTTATCTGTAAAGACATCTTTACATCCTCCTGCATAAAGGGTACCCTTAAGGCTAATTATTTAAACATTTTCAATTTCTATTCTTCAGTTTCGTCTTCTGATTTTTCGATTTCCCCAACTTCATCATCTTCATCGTCTTCGAGCTCCAATTGAAGTTGCCCATCATCTTCCTCGATTTCGTCCTTCTGAGTGGAAACTGTTTTTTCTTTATGGTTAGTAGTTTCAGTTTCAAAAAGCTTTTCTAGTTCTTCAATTTCCTGATCTTCGCTTACGACTTTAGCTAAGGAAATGATATTAGCTTCCTCAGTAACTTTCATAATCTTGACGCCTTGAGTTGCTCTACCTAGTCTTGATACTTCGGAAGCCTTGATTCTTATAATAATACCATTTGAGTTGATCAAGAGTACTTCGTCATTATCGTTGACAACCATTGCGCCTATTAGCTCGCCAGTCTTCTTGAATTTTGACTTATCATATGTTAGAAGACCTTTACCACCTCTAGCTTGAACCTTGTAGTCAGAGACAACCGTCCTCTTGCCATATCCAAATTTTGTTGCAACAAGTAGCTCCTCGTCTTTTTCGGCAAGTTCCATCGCAACGACCTCGTCACCCTTTTCAAGAGAAATTGCTCGAACTCCTCCAGCATTTCTGCCCATAGTCCTAACGTCTTCTTCACTGAAGCAAATGCATTTACCATTTTTAGTAACTATTATAACGTTGCTTGTTCCCGTTGTCTGTTTTATTCCTATAAGTTCATCTCCCTCTTTCAAACTGATAGCAATCAAGCCTGATTTTCTATTAGAGTCGAACTGCGATAATTCCGTCTTTTTAATTGTACCTTGCTTTGTAACTGCTATTAGGTATTGATTTTCAGTGAATTCCCTAATTGGAATTACTGCCGTAATTCTTTCCCTCTGAGTTAGGTGTAAGAAGTTAACAAGAGGCGTTCCTTTCGCAGTCCTCTGGGCTTCAGGAATTTCGTAGGATTTAATCCTATAAACTCTTCCCGTATTTGTAAAGAACATTAGATAATCGTGGGTCGATGTCGTAATTATCTGCCTTACAAAGTCGTTTTCTCTTGTGGTTACTCCGGTTATGCCTCTTCCGCCTCTCTTTTGAAGCTTATATGTATCTGAGGAAACTCTTTTAATGTATCCTAAATGAGTGAGGGTGATTGCGACTTTTTCTTCCTGGATGAAATCTTCCTCATCTAGCTCGTCAGTGTCCGCTATTATTTCAGTTCTTCTCTTGTCTGCATACTTTTTCTTGATTTCTAAAAGTTCAGTTTTAATTATTTCCATCAATACTTTTTCGTCCCCAAGAATCTCTTTGAACCATTCAATTTCCTTAAGTAGGGCATTATATTCCTGCTCAATCTTGTCTCTTTCAAGCCCAGTTAATCTTTGTAACCTCATATCTAAAATAGCTTGCGCCTGCTTGTCAGATAATCCAAATCTTTCACAAA
>CAYRVM010000055.1:6458-8949 GCA_964427575.1 uncultured Oscillospiraceae bacterium
CTCATATCTAAAATAGCTTGCGCCTGCTTGTCAGATAATCCAAATCTTTCACAAAGATTTAGTTTTGCTTCAGCAGTATTTGGTGATTTTTTAATTAAAGCAATAACTTCGTCGATATTGTCTAAGGCGATTTTCAAGCCTTCCAAGATATGCGCTTTTTCTAAAGCTTTGCGAAGGTCAAACTGTGTTCTCCTAGTAACAACAATCTTCTGATGTTTAAGATATTCAGAAAGCATATTATATAAATTCAATAACTTTGGCTCACCGTTTACTATGGCAAGCATTATTATGCTGTAATTATCTTGTAGTTGAGTATGTTTATAAAGCCTATTAAGCGTGATTTGTGGATTTGCATCTCTTTTTAGCTCAATTACAATTCTCATTCCATCTCTATCTGATTCGTCTCTGAGGTCAGAAATTTGATCAAGCTTTTTTTCTCTTACAAGGTCAGCGATTTTTTCGATAACTCTCGCCTTGTTAACTTGGAATGGAATTTCAGTTATGATTATTTGTTGTCTTCCCTTGCTAGTAACTTCTATTTCTGCCTTTGACCTTACTCTAACTTTTCCCATACCTGTTCTATACGCTTCTTTAGCGTCATTTTTTCCTAAAATGATTGCTCCCGTAGGAAAGTCAGGCCCTTTTACTAATTTTATAAGGTCTTCTATATCAGCATTTTCATCATCGATAAGTTTTACGGTTGCATCGATAACTTCCCCGAGATTATGAGGGGGTATAGATGTCGCCATACCAACGGCTATACCATTAGAACCATTTACAAGTAAATTAGGGTATCTAGCCGGCAGAACGATTGGTTCGTTGAGTGTTTCATCAAAGTTTAATGTGTAATCTATGGTTTCCTTATCAATATCTCTTAACATTTCAATGGCAAATGGTGTCATTCTTGCTTCGGTGTATCTCATCGCAGCCGCGCTATCTCCGTCGACGGAACCAAAGTTACCATGCCCATCAACCAGCATGCACCTTATTGAAAAGTCCTGAGCCATTCTTACCATTGCATCATATACTGAAGTATCTCCGTGAGGATGGTATTTACCTAATACATCACCGACGATACGCGCGGATTTTCTATGTGGCTTGTCAGGCGAAAGTCCTAACTCATCCATTGCATAGAGTATTCTTCTATGAACAGGCTTCAACCCATCTCTTACATCCGGAAGGGCCCTTCCCACAATTACGCTCATTGCATAATCAATATAGGATTTTTCCATTTCGTCATTTATATCTCTTTGAATTAATTTCAAATCTTCCATCATGTTTGTCATTTTGGCCACCTCCTATATATCAAGATTTTTAACATATTTAGCATTGTCTTCAATGAATTTTTTTCTCGGCGGAACTTTGTCCCCCATCAATGTGGTAAATATTTCATCTGCAGCCGCAGCATCATCCAATGTTACCTGGATCAAGGTCCTCGACTCGTAATTCATTGTGGTTTGCCATAGTTGCTCGGCGTTCATTTCTCCTAGACCTTTGTATCTTTGGAGAGAAGTACCTTGCTTGCCGCCAATCTCTTCATAGGTTTTTTCTAACTCTCTGTCAGAATAAGCATAAAGCTCAACTTTACCCTTTTTAACCTTGTATAAAGGCGGTTGTGCGATATAAATATATCCATTCTCTACTAGTGGCGTCATGTATCTGTAGAAAAACGTTAATAGAAGCGTTCTGATATGCGCTCCATCGACGTCGGCATCTGTCATGATTATTATTTTATGATATCTCAATTTTTCAGTGTTGAAATCATGTCCAATGTTGCAGCCGAAGGCAGTAATCATGTTTTTAATTTCTTCTGAGTTTAATATTTTGTCGAGACGTGCCTTCTCAACGTTCATTATCTTACCTCTGAGAGGAAGAATTGCCTGTCTTTTTCTATCTCTTCCTTGTTTTGCAGAGCCTCCAGCGGAATCTCCTTCGACAAGATAAATTTCACATATAGATGGATCCTTTTCAGAGCAATCAGAAAGCTTGCCTGGCAATGTCAATGAATCGAGAACTCCTTTTCTTCTTGTGAGTTCCCTTGCTTTTCTTGCAGCTTCTCTGGCTCTAGATGCACTCAGACATTTGCTGAGAATTTCTTTGGCTTGTGTTGGATTTTCTTCTAAGAAAGCTGTAAGATTTTCATTTGTAGAGCTTTCAACCAACCCTCTCATTTCACTGTTTCCAAGCTTTGCCTTGGTTTGCCCTTCGAATTGTGGGTTCATAAGTTTAACGGAAATGATTGCAGTTAGGCCTTCTCTTACATCTTCACCAGCTAGTCCTTCTTCATTTGGCTTTATATAATTATTCTTTTTAGCATAATCATTGAATACTCTCGTCAAAGCAGACTTAAAACCAATCATATGGGTTCCGCCTTCAATTGTATTAATGTTGTTGGCATAGGAAAAAATTAGTTCGTTATATCTATCAGTGTACTGCATTGCAACTTCGACTTCATATTCGTCTCTCACCAAGTCAAAGTAGAAGACATCCT
>CAYRVM010000056.1:0-8677 GCA_964427575.1 uncultured Oscillospiraceae bacterium
TGTAAATATAATATAAACATAAATAATAAGTAAACAATTAACAAAAGCGAACTTCTAATGAAGTTCGCTTTTTAACAATTAATATATTTCAAATTTTAACAATTAATATATTTCTAATTTAATAACTAGCTAATCTGAGGCAGCTTGTTTATTTGTAACGGAGTTGCTCCAGACGCACCACGCCACAACCGAGCTGATAACTACTGCTCCGCCAATCATTGCATAAAAACCTGGCATTTCGCCTATGAAGATAAAAACCCAAAGTGGATTAAGCAAGGGCTCAATTGCGCTAATTAAGGAACAAGCCAAAGGTGAGCATTGTTTTATGGCGAGGCCATATAAAATATATGGGATACCAAGTTGGAAAATGCCAAGAATCAAAATACTGGCAATAGAAATTGTGGATACAGGTGTAGGATAAATAAAGATGAAAGGTATTCCAATTGCTGCAGTGAATAAATGACCAAGAAGAATACCGCTCATTCGAGATTTTTCATCAGCCCTACTTGTTGTTATAAACATTGAAGCAAAGAAAAGCCCTGCAATAATAGCAACAATATTGCCTAACATATTTCCTGAAGATAGCCGGTCTAAGAAAAGCATAGAAATACCTAAAGTTGTAACTACAACTGCCACGATATCTCCAAAACGAAACTTTTGCTTAAAGATCAAAGCAGATAATATAATAATGAACATCGGAGCTGTGTACTGAAGAACTATAGCATTTGCAGATGTTGTGAGTTTATTTGCTGCTATGAAAAAGATAAACGTTCCAGAAAGAAAAATGCCACTTAAAATAGAATATTTATTAATAACAAAGCCTGATTTAATTGAACGCATATAAACAAGAAAGACTAAAGCAGAAATCAAACTTCTTAGCCCTGCAATCACAAGAGGATTCCATGGTATAACTTTAATGAAGATACCAGCGGTACTCCAAAGTGTGGCACATAAAACCATATATATAATTGCTTGATTCTGTTTGCTCTTTATTCCCAAATTATCACTCACTTTCAAATTTCTCAATGAATTGATTATACTTTCATGGTGCAAATAAGTAAAGTAACGAAAACCCCAATCTATATCATTTATAACCTAATGGTAGTATTATGTACCTGTCATAACAATAAGTTGGAGGTTAATTTAGGCAAATTTCTACCATCTTAATTATAAAGGGGTAAATAATGAGTACTTATAATAAAGAATTAACCAATGAGATCATAATTAACGAGCTTAATGAAACAAAGGAAAAACTGGATAGAATTATTGATTTTTCAAGGGTTGGGACATGGGTTTGGAATATTAAAACTGGGGAAGTAGTATTCAATGAAAAATGGGCTGAAATAAAAGGTTATACACTTGATGAATTAAAGCCATTGAGCATAAAGACTTGGCATAAATTAATTCACCCAGATGACCTAATACAAGCGAATTTATTACTTGAAAAAGTATTTTCTAAAGAACTAAAATACTATGAAATTGAATGCAGAATGAAGCATAAAGATGGTAATTGGGTTTGGATAATTGATCGAGGAAGTGTTAGTGTTTGGGACAAGGATGGATCTCCTTTGGTTATGGAAGGGTTACATACTGACATAACAAATCTTAAGCAGATAGAGGAATCGCTGCGAGAAAGTGAAGCATTATATCATAATATCTTTAAAGCAGAAAGCGACTCGCTCTTCTTAATAGATCAAGAATCCGGATCAATACTAAAAGCAAATGATGCAGCATGCGAAAAGTACGGTTATACATTTGAAGAAATTACTAAACTTAAAAATATCGATATGTCTGCTGAAATAGAAAAAACAATAGATAAAACTACAAATTTCGTAAAAGCTGTGCCATTACGTTATCACAAGAAAAAAGATGGTGCAATTTTCCCGGTAAATATAACCGCTAGCAAATTCATATTTAACAACAAAAGTTTAATTCTTGCAGCAATTCGTGACATATCAGAAAGCAAGGCGATAGAAGAAAAACTTGCTATTTCAAATGATAATTTCGAATATATGTTTATGCATAGCAATTCTGCTAATTTATTTATTGAAGTAGAAACCGGCAAAATATTAAACTCAAATTTAGCGGCATCAAAATTTTATGGATATAGCAATAATGAATTGAACAATATGTCGATTAATGAAATTAATACATTGCCATCAAAGGAAATAAAGAAAAATAGACTACTTGCGCTTTCTAACGAATGCAATATTTTTAATTTCAAACATAAATTAAAAAATGAAGAAGTAAGAGACGTAGAAGTTCATTCAACCCCTTTTAAATATCAAGGTAAAACAATTTTGTTTTCAACTATTTATGATATAAGTGACAAGAAGAAAACTCAGGAAGAAATAGAGAGATTAAGCTACCGAGACCAATTGACAGATATTTACAACAGGAGATTCTACGAGGAAGAATTGGAACGGCTTGATACTAGCAGAAATTACCCATTAAGTATTGCTGTTGGAGATATCAATGGGCTTAAACTAGTTAATGACTCTTTTGGACATGCTATCGGAGATGAATTAATAAAAAGAGCTGTTTCTGTAATCAAAAAGATATGTAGAAGTGACGATATTGTTGCAAGAGTTGGAGGCGATGAATTCGTTATTATACTTCCAAAGACAAGCTACGTGGAGACAGAAAGACTAATAAGCAGAATTGAAGAGCATGCGTTAAGTGAAAAAGTAGGTTTTTTAAATTTATCAATTACATTTGGCTGTGAAACTAAAACAAAAGAAAGTGAAAGCATTGAATCGATTTACAAAAAAGCGGAAGATAAGATGTATAAGTATAAGCTTTTTGAAGGGATAAGCACTAAAAGCAAGACTATAGATTTGATAATGAATTCTCTTTATGAGAAAAATGAAAAAGAAAGAAGACATGCCGCAAATGTAAGTGAATTGTGTGAAAAAATTGCCCTAGCAATGAAACTTGAAAGGGACGTAGTCAACCAAATGAAAATAGCCGGATTAATGCACGATATTGGTAGGATAGGAATCGATGAATCGGTTTTAAGCAAAGTTGATACGCTAACAATAGAAGATCGTAAAGAGATCGAAAGACACTCAGAAGTAGGATATCGAATTCTTAGTTCAACAAATCAGTTCTCAGAAATTGCTAGCTTTGTTTTGGAACATCATGAAAGATGGGATGGGCAAGGTTATCCAAAAGGTATTAGGGGAAAAGATATATCCATGCAGGGTAGAATTATTGCAATTGCTGACTCTTTTGATGCGATGACTAGTGACAGAATTTATTGCAAGGCACTAAGCTTGCCTGAAGCTACGGACGAAATTAAGAAATGCGCCGGCACTCAATTCGACCCAAATATAGCCAAAATATTTGTTGAAGAAGTACTTTTAGAAAAGTGGTAAATTGCTATAATTAAATTGACAGTTTTTCTAGATAAGACTATAATTATGTTTGTAAATTGAATAGGCAAATCTGTTATAAGACGGACACGCAAAGCTATAGGGCCATTTATGGCAGCCAGTTGCATATACTTTGTTACTAATTCTGATAACTGACATTCAGAATTATTTTTGCATCTTTTAAGCATACTTTTATTTGAACAAGATGATAATGTTTAATAATAATAATTGAGGTGAGAAATCATGGCGGACAACAAGGAAATTAACCAAGAGACAAAAGCAGAAGAAACTGGTGGCTATTTCAACAATTTCTCCACTGCTGTAACTGAACTTTTTGGACTTAGTAAAAGAGAAGAATTAGGAGGTAATGAAGGAATGGCTAATGAAAACACAGGAACAGACGGGATCCAAATGCAGACAAGCAAATCGACTATACATGTGATACCAAAATACCAAGGAAGCCCTTCGATTAAGAAAGAAACAATAATTGAGGAAGATACAGTAATTCATGGAGAGATTATAGCTTCAAGCAATATCAGTATTTCTGGTTCTGTAACAGGCGATGTTACTAGCCAGGGAGATATAATTCTAAGCGGTAAAATCTTCGGAAACATGAAGGGTAATACTATTACAATTAGAGATGGATATGTAGAAGGAAACATCAACGCAAAATTAGGAGTAAATCTAATTGGTGAAGCGATTGTAGTTGGTGATGTAGAATGTGATAATTTCCTTTCTGAAAGTAAAGTAAAAGGAAATGTTAGAACAGTAAATTCGGTTACTCTAAAGAAATCCGCCGTATTATTTGGAAATATTCATGCTAAGACAGTAAATATGCAAGATGGAGTTATCTTAAACGGTAACATTAAGATTGCAACAGACGTATCAGTAGAGAAGATTTTCCAACAAACTTCAACAGATAGCACAGAAGAAGAAAATAAAGAAGACAAATAAAGAGGTAGATTATGCATAGTCTTCTTTTTGTAGATGACGAAAATGCAATTCTTAAATCGCTTAAGCGCTTATTCTACGATAAGAATCTGAAGCTTTTCTTTGCTGAGGATGGATATAGCGTTCTTGAGATTTTAAAGAATAATAAAATAGATATGGTCATTAGCGATATGAGAATGCCAGGTATGAATGGCCATAAGCTACTCCAAGAAATCCAAAAATTATACCCTAGCACTGTAAGATTTATTCTGAGCGGACATACAGATGAAAGGGAAATATATAAAGCGGTTCTTGATGGTTCAACAAAGATGTACCTTCTTAAGCCATGGGAACCAGAAAAAATAATAGATTTCGTAATGAAAACGTTTGAATTATTGGATTTGCTTAAAACGAATAATATATATAATTATTTAGAAAATCTTAATAATCTTCCAATTGAGGAAGATGTTAGTAAGGAGTTGCAGTTACTGTCGGATAAAGATGACAGTCTGCTAAAACTCGCTGACATAATCGAAACAGATTTAGGTTCATATGCAAAGGTTCTAAAATTTATAAACTCATCTTATTTTGATATAAACGTAGGATCATTAAGACAAGCAATTACCTACTTAGGTAATAATGTAGTTAGAAGTATACTTTCCGAAGGCGAAAGTTTTTTTTCTTTAGAAGACAATAATCACAAACTACCGAAATACAAGCTAATTATAGAACAAGCTAAATTAACTACTAAAATTATGAGAGAAATTTATCAAAAGATACTAAAAAAAGAGATCCCCGAAATTTCCATTTCTGCAGGAATCCTACATAATATTGGTATGATAGATTTTCAGGATGACAATGAGACTATTTGTACGTTCGAAGAAATCGGAGGATATGTTTTAAAATGGTGGGGAATCCCAAAACCAATAATTGATTGCGCATTATATCAACATTCTCCAACCGATGCTCCAACCGAAAATAGGGAATTGGTATATATTTTACACATAGCTGATTTTTATGCCTGGAAAAGGTTAGGCAATAACAACAATAAGTTGGATTTTGATGCTTTTGAAGCGATAGGTACAGATCAAAAGAATTTTGAAGAAATTGTAATTGATAGTTTATAGATTTTAATATGTTTTGAGATATAAGGAGAAGAAGATGAAAAAAGTTTTAGTGGTTTTATTATGCTTATGCCTAGTTTTAGGATTTGCTGCATGCAGTAATGATACTGCAAGTTTACAATTACTTGAAGAAAATACTAAGGAAACACCTGTTGAATCGAGCGAAAATGATGCTTTGAACGTAGCATTGGTTATGAAAACCTTAACCAACCCATTCTTTATTGAAATGGAAAAAGGTGCAAGAAAAGCAGAAGAAGAATTTAAAATCAACCTAATTGTAAAAACGGGGGCTCAAGAAACTTCTATAGATCAACAAATTAAAATTGTTGAAGACTTGATTATAGCAAAAGTTGACGCAATAGTTATTGCTCCAGGAGGTTCAACAGAACTAATTCCAGTCTTAAAGAAAGCTCAGGACGCTGGAATAGTAGTCGTAAACATCGACAACCAGCTTGATCCGGTTCAATCAGAGAAGTTAGGACTTAAGGATGTTCCTTTTATAAGTGTTGACAACATTGAAGGAGCCTATTTATCAGCAAAATATATTAGTGATATGATTACTACGCCATCAAAAGTTGCAATTATTGAAGGAATTTCGACTGCTAAAAACTCGCAGGATAGAGCAAGTGGTGCCCTGAAGGCTTTTAAAGAGAATAGCAAAATAACTTCAATAATAACTCAGACAGCAAATTGGAAAATCGATGAAGCATATGAGGTAACAAAGCAGCTTTTTATAAAAAATCCTGACATTAAAGCTATCTTCTGTGCAAATGACATGATGGCTTTAGGTACAATTGAATATTTAAATGAAAAAAATAAGAAAGATGTACTTGTTGCAGGTTTTGATGCATTAGCAGAAGCAATTGAAGCAATCAAAAGTAAAAACTTGATGGTAACTATTGACCAGCAGGCAAGTGTACAAGGTTATGAAGGAGTAAAATGTGCATTAGACATATTAAATGGCGTGCAAGTTGAAATGAAGCAAGTTATTGACGTTAAACTAGTGACATTTGACACATTATGATAAAAAACGTTTTCAAAGAAAGCAATTTGTATAAAAGATTTTTTACAACAGGCATTAGACGAACGTTTGTTATCTTTATGCTTATTGCTACTTTGTTGCCTCTTTCAATTGGAGGGGTTACCTCATACATTATTTCCAAACAAACTATTCAGGAAGAAGTAACCGACTTTAATGAAGCTTGGATCGCAAAGCAGACAGACTACTTAGAACTACTTCTTCAGGAAATAGAAGGTCTAATGGAGAATATCGCAAATCTTGATAGTATAAAGAACTCACTTAGTGATCAAGCGAGCACCATGGACAACTACACTAATTTATCTACGCAGGCGACGATTGGTTACATTCTAAGTGGATACAATATAAAGGGTTTGGTTTCTATCGACCTTTTATCAATGAACGGTGATAGTTATCATGTTGGAGACACATTAAACTTTCAAAAGATTAATATTGATACAAAAAATAAACTATATGATTTAGCGCTAAAATCTGATAAATCAATCGCCTGGGCTGGGTTGGAAAATAATATCAATGAGAACTCAACAAATAATAAAGTGATTTCAGCAGTTAAACTTATTAAAAGAATAGACAAAGAAACGTTAAAAGAAATACCAGTTGGTTTGCTTATAGTTAACTATAGCGTTGACGTCTTTTCTGAGCATTTTACTAATAGCAATTTAAATGCTAATAGCACACTCATGATAGTTGACAATGAAAGAGACATACTTTTCCACACAGATAAAACAAATATTGGGGCTAGAGCCGATGCAACATTTATTGGCAGGCTAATAGGAGATAGTGGAGCATTTATTGAATCACTTGGTGGTCAGGAGATGTTCGTAGTTTATAGCAGTTCAAAACTATATGGATGGAAGGTCTTGAGTTATATACCAGTTAAAAAATTAACTGAAAATGCAAATCCAATTATTTTCTATACTATAGCCGTAGCATTGTTATGCTTAATATTAATTTCTGGCTATGCTATAAATCTTTCTAGAAAAGTATTGACCCCAATCAATGAGATAACGGTTATGTTTAAAGAAATTGGTGACAATAAAGCAGACTTAAATACGAGACTCACAGTTAAATCTCATGACGAAATAGGGGAGCTTGTTAAGTGGTTTAATGTATTTTTAGACAACTTATCGGATAAGCAAATTGTAGAAGACAAGCTAATGATAGCTTACGAAGGCTTGGAACAAAGGGTTAAGGAAAGAACGATAGAACTGGAAGATCTTAATGCTGTTTTAAATAATCGAACAAAGGAAATTCAGGAGGCGCTAGAGAAACTAAAAGCGACTCAAAACCAGTTGATTCAAAGAGAAAAGCTTGCGGGAATTGGGCAACTTGCGGCTGGCATTGCGCATGAGATTAACAATCCGCTGGGATTCGTATCAAGCAATATGTCAAGTCTTCAAAGATATCTCGATAGTTTGAAGAAGCTTTTGAATATGTATCAAACTTTAGGAAATGAATTGGGTAGTTTAGATAAAGAACATATAAAAATTATGTTAGATGATATTGTAAAATATGAAACAGAAAACTCGGTTAATTATGTTTTAGAAGATTTAGATGAGCTTTTCGTAGATGTTAATACCGGACTTGAGCGAGTAGGGAAAATTGTTAAGAGTCTCAGAATGTTTACATGGATGGATAAAGAGGCTGTATACGAGGAAGAGTATGATCTAAGAAGAGGAATTGAGAACAGCTTGATAATGGCTCAAAATGAGATTAAATATGTGGCAGAAGTGGAACAGAACCTCGGAGACATTCCATTAATTGTAGCAATTGGAAACGAAATAAACCAAGTTCTACTTAATTTTATCGTAAATGCCGCACATGCAATCAAAATGAAGGAAAGTGAAATTCTAGGTTTAATTAAAATAGGAACTTATCACGATGAAGGTTTTGTGTACTGTAGTATTGAGGATAATGGAGTAGGTATTTCAGAAGAAAATTTAAAACAAATATTTAATCCGTTTTTTACTACAAAAGCTGTTGGAGACGGAACAGGTTTAGGTTTAAGTATTTCATATGATATAGTTGTTAATCAACATCATGGCGAAATTCTCGCTGAAAGCAAAATTGGACTGGGCACTAAATTTATTATCAAGCTCCCAATCCAACAAAATGTATAAAAAGATATTAAACTATTTATATAATTCTCTTACGGAATTTTCAATTTCTAAAAACTCCTGAACAAGATCGGGATTGAAATAAGTCCCACT
>CAYRVM010000057.1:0-8657 GCA_964427575.1 uncultured Oscillospiraceae bacterium
AGGACATTAAAGCCAGAAAAAGAAGGCTTATTCTGCGAGAAGATTTTCGGGCCAACGAAGGACTGGGAATGTCATTGTGGAAAATATAAGAGAATAAGATACAAAGGAATCATCTGCGACAGATGCGGAGTTGAAGTAACAAAAGCCAAAGTAAGAAGAGAGCGTATGGGACATATTGAACTTGCTGCTCCGGTATCTCACATTTGGTACTTTAAGGGTATCCCAAGCAGAATGGGCTTAATTTTAGACATTTCCCCAAGAAATTTGGAGAAGGTTCTTTACTTTGCGGCCTACATAGTTCTAGATCCAGGCAGCACTGGTTTTGCTTATAAAGAAATCCTTACTGAACAACAATACAGAGAAGCTAAGGATAAATTTGGAAACAGCTTTAAAGCAGCTATGGGTGCAGAAGCCGTTAGAGAACTCCTTGCAAATATTGATCTAGTTGAACTTTCAGCAGATATGAGAAAAAAGCTTAAAGAAAGCGCTGGACAAAAGAAAATCAGAATCGTAAGAAGACTTGAAGTTATTGAAGCTTTAAAGACTTCAGGCAACAAACCAGAATGGATGATACTTGAGGTTGTTCCAGTAATTCCACCGGACTTAAGACCTATGGTACAGCTTGATGGCGGAAGATTCGCGACTTCGGATTTAAATGACTTATATAGAAGAGTTATCAATAGAAATAACAGGCTAAAAAGATTATTAGATCTTGCAGCTCCTGACATTATCGTAAGAAATGAAAAAAGAATGCTTCAAGAAGCAGTCGATGCTCTTATTGACAATGGAAGAAGAGGAAGACCTGTAACAGGCCCTGGAAGCAGACCACTAAAATCTCTTTCAGATATGTTAAAAGGTAAGCAAGGAAGATTCAGACAGAACTTACTTGGTAAGAGAGTTGATTATTCAGGAAGATCAGTAATCGTTGTTGGACCTGAACTTAAGTTTTACCAATGTGGGCTTCCAAAGAAGATGGCTCTTGAATTATTCAAGCCATTCATCATGAAAAAACTTGTTGAAAATGGTTCCGCGCACAATATAAAGAGCGCAAAAAGAATGGTAGAAAAAGTTAGAGCAGAGGTTTGGGATGTACTAGATGAAATCATTAAGGAACATCCAGTATTGCTTAACCGTGCCCCAACACTCCATAGATTGGGAATTCAGGCTTTTGAACCAGTGCTAGTTGAAGGTAAGGCTATCAAGCTTCATCCTCTAGTTTGTACTGCTTACAATGCCGACTTTGATGGAGACCAGATGGCTGTCCATGTTCCTCTTTCAGTTGAAGCTCAGGCTGAAGCAAGATTCTTAATGCTTTCAGTTAACAACATACTAGCTCCAAAAGATGGAACTCCAATAACTATCCCGACACAGGATATGATTCTTGGTTGCTATTACCTTACACATGAGGGAGATAGAGCCAATGGAGCCACCGTACTTGGAGATGGAAAAATATTCTCTGATTTTGATGAACTGCTTATGGCATACAGAACAAAAGCTATATCTCTACATGCAAGAGTTAAAGTAAGAAGAAAACTTTCACCGACAGATCAAGGAAAGATTGTTGAATCTACAGTAGGAAGATTTATCTTCAACGAGAGAATTCCTCAAGACCTTGGATACGTTTTAGACAGAGTAAGCGATCCTTATTCATTGGAAATTGATTTCCTTTGTGATAAGAAAAAGCTTGGTAATATAATTGATAGATGTTTCAGAATTCACGGAAACACGATAACAGCAAACATTTTGGACAATATTAAAGAGATGGGCTTCCATTATTCAACTAAAGGAGCTATCACAATTAGTATATCCGATATGGAAATACCAAAAGAAAAAGAAGGCATCTTGAAAACAGCAAACGAAAAAGTTGAAAAATACCATTCAGCTTATAGAAAAGGTTTCATGTCTGAAAATGAAAGATACGAAGCTGTAATTGAAACTTGGACTGGTGCGACTGATGAAGTAGCCGATGCCTTGATGAACTCCCTAGGCCCATTGAACAACCTTTTTGTAATGGCAAATTCAGGAGCCAGAGGTAGCAAGAACCAAATCAAGCAAATCGGTGGTATGCGTGGACTTATGGCCAATGCATCCGGACATACAATAGAAATTCCAATCACATCCAACTTTAGAGAAGGTCTTTCAGTTTTGGAATACTTTATCTCAACAAACGGAGCTAGAAAAGGACTTGCTGATACAGCGCTAAGAACTGCTGACTCAGGTTACCTAACTAGAAGATTGGTTGATATAAGTCATAACGTAATTGTTAGAGAAGAAGATTGCGGAGCGACTCAAGGTATTGATATCAAAGCATTTGCAGATGGTAAGGAAATAATCGAACCATTGAAGATGAGAATAGTTGGCAGAACAGCTATAGAGGATATTTTACATCCAAAGACCAAAGAAGTAATCGTAAAGTCTGGAGATGAAATATTCGAAGATGCCGCAGAAATAATCGAAAATAGTGGCATTGAAACTGTAAAGATAAGATCAGTAATGAACTGCGAAACTGTATATGGAATATGCGGGAAGTGCTACGGCAGGAACCTTGCAACTGGAGAACCTGTTAACATTGGAGAAGCCGTAGGTATAACTGCTGCTCAATCCATCGGGGAACCAGGAACACAGCTTACAATGAGAACATTCCATACTGGTGGTGTAGCTGGAAGTGATATCACTCACGGTCTTCCTAGAGTAGAAGAATTATTCGAAGCTAGAAAACCAAAAGGACTTGCAGAAATCTGCGAGCACGATGGAACTGTAATTTCTATAGAACCAAGAAAAGACAATAAGACAGAAATAAGAATCAGAGGAGAAGAGGACAAGGTTTATATCATTCCTTATGCTGCGCGTATAAAAGTAAAAGAAGGTGATTTCGTAGCTGCCGGTGATGGAATAACCCAAGGCCCGCTAAATCCTCATGACATCTTAAGACTCAATGGAGTTGAAGGAGTTTATCAATACCTACTTAAGGAAGTTCAAAGAGTTTACAAACAACAAGGTGTAGATATCAATGACAAGCACATTGAAGTAATTGTAAGCCAGATGATATCCAAATATAAGGTTGAAGAATCTGGAGACACATTGCTGTTACCAGGTGGATTATACAGCAAACAAGAATACGAAGATGCAAACGCTGAAGCAATAGCAAAAGAAGAAGAACCAGCAATGGGCAAGAAAACATTGCTTGGTATAACTAAAGCTTCCTTAGCGACCAACTCATTCTTGTCAGCCGCATCCTTCCAGGAAACAACTAGAGTGTTAACAGATGCAGCAATCAAAGGAAAGAGCGACAAGTTGCTTGGACTAAAAGAAAATGTTATAATCGGCAAGCTAATTCCAGCAGGAACTGGCATGAGAAGATATAGAGATATTGAACTTGATTATGGCGTTAACGCTAAAATGATGGCAAACTATAAGACGAAATCTGAACTTGAAGAAGACAGAGAAGAGATCATTGAGATTGCCGGGATGAAAGAAATAGCTCAGGTTTCTGAGTTCGATGCAACAAGTTTAAGCGGAACAGAGCTTCAGGACGACGACCTATAGAAAGTATTTGATAGCTATTTGAATTGACATATATTGAAGGTCAATGCTATAATTGACCTTCAATGTTGCTTTGTTTCATTGTGGAGGTTTAACATGCCTAAGACAGAAGAAGCCGGCAACTTGGTTGTTGGTACAAAACAAACACTTAAATTACTACATGAAGATGGCTTATCAGAAGTGCTTTTGGCTCAGGATGCAGACTCTTTCGTTACGAAGGAAATTGAGGAATTAGCTGCAGAAAAAGATGTTATGATAACATATGTAGACTCCATGAAAAAGCTAGGAAAGTATTGCAACATAAGCGTTGGAGCCGCCGCAGCCGGAAGAATTAAAATGGTTTAAAGCCGCAAGGCATTAAATATATATTTTCAAAAAGGAGGAAAAAGAATGCCTACAATTAATCAGTTGGTTAGAGATGGAAGAAAAAGAGAAGTAGTAAAATCAACAGCTCCAGCTTTGCTAAAAGGTTGGAACTCACTTCGAAGAAAGTCATCAGATTTAAATTCACCTCAAAAGAGAGGCGTATGTACTGCTGTAAAGACAATCACTCCTAAGAAGCCAAACTCAGCTCTAAGAAAAGTAGCTAGAGTAAGACTTACCAACGGTATTGAAGTAACTGCATATATTCCAGGGATTGGTCACAATCTTCAGGAACATAGTGTTGTACTTATCAGGGGCGGAAGAGTAAAAGACCTTCCTGGTGTTAGATACCACATTGTAAGAGGAACTCTTGATACAGCTGGTGTAGCTAAAAGAAGCCAATCTCGTTCTAAATATGGAACGAAGAGACCAAAAAAATAAATCGGATTATAAGTGCCCTTAGATAGCTAACAAATTTGTTAAGCTATAAGGATTGATATATATTTATGTATCAGCGCACCACGACAGCAAATGTCGAGTACCGATAAACAGTAAAGTTTATGAGGAGGGAAGAGCAGTGCCTAGAAAAGGAAACGTGCCAAAAAGAGACGTACTACCTGATCCAATCTACGGAAATATTGTTATAGCAAAGCTAATAAACAATATAATGCAAGATGGGAAAAAAGGAGTAGCTCAGTCAATTGTATATGATGCATTTGACATGATAAAAAAGACTACAGGTAATGAACCAATCGAAGTATTTGAAAAAGCAATGAACAATGTTATGCCAGTTCTTGAAGTAAAAGCAAGAAGAGTTGGGGGAGCAAACTATCAGGTTCCAATCGAAGTAAGATCTGACAGAAGACAAACCCTAGGACTAAGATGGCTAACAAAATATACTAGAGCAAGAGGCGAAAAATATATGTTCGAAAGATTAGCAAAAGAACTTATTGACGCTTCAAACAACTCCGGTTCAACGGTTAAGAAGAGAGAAGACACACATAAAATGGCTGAAGCTAATAAAGCATTTGCACATTTCAAGTGGTAATAACTTTGAGAATAGGACATTAAGAAAATTGTCCTGAACTGTTGGAGAGAGGAGGATTAGAATGCCTAGAAAATATTCATTAGAGAACACGAGAAACATTGGTATAATGGCTCATATTGATGCCGGCAAAACCACCACTACGGAAAGAATTTTGTTTTATACCGGAAAAACACATAAACTTGGTGAAGTTCATGAAGGCGCAGCTACAATGGACTGGATGGAACAAGAACAAGAAAGGGGTATTACTATTACCTCTGCTGCAACAACAGCTCAGTGGAAAGACACAAGGATAAATATTATCGACACACCAGGACACGTGGATTTTACTGTAGAAGTAGAAAGATCACTTAGAGTATTAGATGGGGCTGTTGCAGTTCTTTGCGCCAAAGGCGGAGTAGAACCACAGTCTGAAACAGTATGGAGACAAGCTGAAAAATACGGAGTTCCAAGAATGGCCTTCATCAATAAGATGGACATTATGGGAGCTGATTTTTACAGAGTTGTAGCTATGATTAAAGAAAGACTGAAAGCTAATGCTGTTCCGATCCAACTTCCTATAGGAAAAGAAGAAACCTTTGTGGGTATTATTGACCTTGTAGAAATGAGAGCAGAAATCCATAAGGATGACTTAGGTAAAGTTGTAGAAAAAATTGAAATTCCTGAAGACATGAGAGAATTAGCTGAAGAATGGAGACACATTTTGATTGAAGCAGTAGCTGATGCAAATGAAGAAATCTTCACTAAATACTTAGAAGGCAAAGAAATTTCAAAAGCAGAAATTAAAGATGGTATAAGAACCATGACCCTTGCTGGTAAATTGATTCCAGTTATTTGTGGATCTTCATACAAAAATAAAGGGGTACAACCTTTGCTAGATGCGGTAGTGGATTATATGCCATCACCTTTAGACATTCCAGCAATCAAAGGTATTATTCCAGGAACAGAAACTCAAGATGAAAGAACACCTGATGACAATGGTCCGTTTTCGGCATTGGCATTTAAGATTATGGTTGACCCATTTGTGGGTAAATTAGTATTCTTTAGAGCATATTCAGGTTGTCTAAAGTCAGGATCTCATGTTCTAAACTCAACTAAAGGAAAAAGAGAAAGAATCGGAAGAATTCTTCAAATGCATGCCAATCATAGAGAAGATATTGACGAAGTATTTTCTGGGGATATTGCAGCTGCAGTAGGCCTTAAGGATACAACTACAGGCGATACTTTATGTGATGAAAAGCATCAGATTATTCTTGAGTCTATGGACTTCCCAGATCCTGTAATAGAAATAGCTATAGAACCTAGGACTAAAGCAGGTCAGGAAAAAATGGGCTTAGCACTTTCTAAGCTTTCCGAAGAAGATCCAACTTTTAAAACCTACACAAATGAAGACACGGGACAGACTATAATTGCAGGGATGGGTGAACTTCACCTTGAAATCATTGTAGACAGACTGTTGCGTGAATTTAAAGTAGAAGCAAATGTTGGTAAGCCACAAGTTTCATATAAAGAAACGATTACCATGAATTCAAATGTTGATCATAAATATGTGAAGCAATCAGGTGGTAAGGGTCAATATGGACATGTTAAAATTAACATCTATCCAAGAGACCCTGGAGCTGGTTACGAATTTAAAAATGCTATCGTCGGCGGAGCAATTCCTAGAGAATATATCAGCAAAATTGACGAAGGTATTAAAGAGGCTATGCAAAATGGTCCTCTTGCAGGATATCAAGTGGTTGACGTTGGAGTTGAACTATACGATGGTTCTTACCATGAAGTCGATTCTTCAGAAATGGCTTTCAAAATATGCGCATCCATGGCGTTCAGAGAAGCTGCTAAAAAAGCTAAACCTGTTCTCCTTGAGCCAATTTTCAAAGTTGAAGTTATCGTTTCAGAAGACTATATGGGAGACGTTATCGGAGATATAAGCTCAAGAAGAGGAAGAATCGAAGGAACCGAGATGAGATCAGGGGCAACAACTATTAAGGCGTTTGTTCCGTTATCAGAGATGTTTGGTTATGCCACAGATCTAAGATCAAAAACTCAGGGCCGTGGAGTCTACTCAATGCAATTTGATCACTTTGAAAAATTACCGGATAGTTTATTGGATAAAATTAATAAATAAAGTTTTTATTTAAAGAAAGGGAGAAATGAAATGGCAAAAGCAAAATTTGAAAGAAATAAGCCACATGTTAACATTGGAACAATTGGACATGTAGATCACGGAAAGACAACATTAACAGCAGCAATAACAAAGACATTACATTTGAGATATGGACTAGGAGCAGCAGTATCCTTCGACCAAATTGACAAAGCACCAGAAGAAAAAGCTAGAGGGATCACAATAGCAACAGCTCACGTAGAATATGAAACACCAGTAAGACATTATGCCCACGTGGATTGCCCAGGACATGCCGATTATGTTAAGAACATGATCACAGGAGCAGCACAGATGGACGGAGCAATACTTGTAGTAGCAGCAACAGATGGACCAATGCCACAGACAAGAGAACATATCCTTTTATCAAGACAAGTAGGCGTACCATACATCGTAGTATTCTTAAACAAATGCGACATGGTAGATGATGACGAACTTCTTGACCTTGTTGAAATGGAAGTTAGAGAACTTCTTGATTTCTATGAATTCGATGGAGACAACACTCCAATCATCAGAGGATCAGCTCTTGAAGCATTAAACGATCCAATGGGACCTTGGGGAGACAAAATCCTTGACCTATTTACAGCGGTTGAAGAATTCATACCAAATCCAATAAGAGCTATAGACAAACCATTCCTAATGCCTGTAGAAGATGTATTCTCAATTACAGGAAGAGGAACAGTAGCAACAGGAAGAGTAGAAAGAGGAGTAGTAAAGGTAGCTGATGAAGTTGAAATCGTAGGACTAACAGAAGCACCAAGAAAGGTAGTAGTAACTGGAGTAGAAATGTTCAGAAAGTTACTAGACCAAGCGCAAGCAGGAGACAACATAGGAGCACTACTTAGAGGAGTACAAAGAAAAGACATCGAAAGAGGACAAGTACTAGCTAAGATAGGATCTATCAAACCACATACAAAGTACGAATCAGAAGTATACGTACTTAAAAAAGAAGAAGGCGGAAGACATACACCGTTCTTCAATGGATACAGACCACAGTTCTACTTTAGAACAACAGACGTAACAGGATCAATCGCACTTCCAGAAGGCGTTGAAATGTGTATGCCTGGAGACAATATCCAGATGACAATCGAACTAATAACACCAATCGCAATCGAAGAAGGCCTAAGATTCGCCATCAGAGAAGGCGGCAGGACTGTTGGTTCCGGAGTCGTAGCCAAGATAATTGCTTGATAAAATCGCATAAGACTTCATAAATACGACCTCTGGGAATGCTCACGTACCGAAAGTACGTTCCGCTACCCAGAGGTCTTTTTATTCGTCTTCTTCGCTTTTCTCGTCGCAATTGTGATTTAAGTAAAGAGCGCATAATACTTTGACACTTAAATCCCCCAAAGATGCTCGCGTACGATACTAGCTCGCCCTATTCGTGAAGCGAATAGAGGGCGAACTTATGCGAGAAAATCACAAATCTCTGATTTGTAGATTTTTACCGCTAAGTACGCTCCGTTTCCCAGGGAGCTTCTTTATTCGTACTATGCGATTTTATCGGCGTAATTATGTAAAGGTGCTTTTCTCTGCGCAATT